>CAJUEI010000012.1 GCA_910585255.1 uncultured Lachnospiraceae bacterium | reverse complement strand
GATATACCTAAATTCAGAAGTCTTAGAGCTTCTGCTTTTCGGAGAGCGGAACAGCATCCTCCTAATGCACTCTGGCGTCCTCCCTTTTCGAATAAATCTTCTATGTAAAAACCCCCAAAAAATTTACACTTTCTTATCTATTTTTACATTTGACAAATTTACATTTTTACATTATAATAATATCAGCCTTATTCATTACCAGCAAACAATCGTTCTATTTCTACTAAAATAAAGATAAAGAAAAACTATATAAAAAAGAAAGGATGTGATTTCCTATGGCGGATCGTGTTACTATTCAAGATATCGCTGATGAACTCGGCGTTTCCCGCAATACTGTCTCAAAAGCAATCAACAATACTGGTCTCCTCGCTGATTCCACAAGAGAAAGAGTCTTAAAGAAAGCAATTGAAATGGGTTATAAACAATTTTCTTATGTCAATATTTATAATTCCAGCAAACCTGAAGTCAATATCCAACCAGAGACAAACAAAAAAGAAATCTCTCTGTTTACTTCTAATTTTATAGGAAACTCTCACTTTGCCTCTACTATGTTAGACAAATTTCAAAGAGAACTTTCCAGCTTGGGCTACAGTTTTACCATGCATCGTCTTCAGGAACATGAAATTGACCATCTAGTACTTCCAAATTCTTATAATGAGGAAAGAACTGCTGGTATTATCTGTATTGAAATGTTTAACAAAGACTACTGCCATATGCTCTGTGACTTAGATATTCCTACCCTCTTTGTCGATTCACCGGTAACCGATTTAGACAGACCGCTGAAATCGGATTGTCTCTATATGGATAACCAGACCAATATCTCCTGCTTTGTTCAGGAAATGATTCGCAGAGGGAAAAAAAGAATTGGATTTATCGGTGATATTATGCACTGTCAGTCTTTTTATGAACGCTTTCTGGGCTATCGAAATACGATGTATCTCTCTGGTCTCTCCTGTCCTGAGGAATACTGTATTATCAAAAATAAAAAAGGAGAACATACACCAGGCTATGATCCCTATCGGGAATATTTAAAAGAAGAAATTCAAAAATTAGAAAAACTTCCAGATGTATTTATCTGTGCAAATGATTTTGCTGCGATTGATACAATGTATGTATTTAAAGAATTAGGAATCTCTGTCCCACAAGATGTCTATCTGTGTGGATTTGACGACTCTCCCGAATCAAAAGTAACCTCACCTACCCTGACTACTATCCATATTCACAGCCAGATTATGGGGTTTTCTGCAGTACATCTGCTGATGTCGAGAATTAAAGAACCTTCTTTGAATTTTCGCAAAATTTATACAGAAACTCATCTGATTTACAGGGAATCTACCGAAGACTAGGAGGTATTTTTATGCGTGATATTTTTAATATAGAAGGACCGCTTATGGGGTTTCTTACCAAAATAACCAACAGTGTCTATCTGAATCTTTTATGGCTGATCTGCTGTCTGCCTATTGTTACAATCGGAGCTTCTACTACTGCTCTGTTCTATGTCACTTTAAAACTTGCTAAGAATGAGGAGGGAAATCTTACAAAAGCATTTTTCTATTCATTCAAGGAAAATTTTAAACAAAGTACGATTATTTGGCTGATTCTTCTTATTGTTGGAATCGTGCTTGCTTTTGACGGATATGTCTTTTATCGTATGCGGTTTGAAAATGTTTTCTGGACAATCGCAGCAGCCGTTTTTTTAATTGCCGTTGCTGCCTATCTAATTATATTGATGTACATATTTCCGCTGCTTGCCAGATTTGACAATACCACGTTAGCTATGTTTAAAAACTCTATTATGCTTGGTATGCGGTTTCTTCTCTGCACGGCAATTATGGCATTTCTCTATTTTGCTATGGCATTTGTTGCAATCCATATTTTTACACCAATCCTACTCTTTGGGGAAGGACTCTGTGCCTTACTGTGTTCTTATCTGCTCTCTAATATCCTGCTGCTTTGCCAAGAAAAGACAGAAGAGAGAACAAGCCTATGACATCAGATCAGACAAATCCTATGAAAACATTAAAAGGCAGATCAAAAATACAGTATATCTGGGATTACTATAAACTGCCGCTTATAATCCTAGGTATACTGCTGTATCTCTTTGGCTATTGCTTATATCGTTATCTTTCCTATAAAGAAACCATTTTGTATACGGCACTGGTCAACGTCACAGTGGGAGAGAATTTAACCCAAGCCCTTACCAATAATTTTCTGCTGTCTCAAAATCTGAATCCAGACAAAAATAAATTAGAACTTTATACAGGGCTTTATCTAACAGAAAATGAACAAAATATCTATCATCAATATACCTATGCATCCCGTATAAAGATTCTTGCCGCCATTGATGCAGAACGGTTCGATATGGTTCTGATGAACCAAGAAGCATTTGATGCCTTTTCACAAAACGGTTATTTATATAATCTTGAAATGTTTCTTTTGCAGACCGATCCTGCCCTATACGAGACGGTAAAGTCAAATCTTGTATCCAATCTTTTTATTTTAGAAGACAACTCGATTGAACGGCAGCTAGATGCTTCTCTTCCCTACCAAGCTATAACAGAAGAGCATTACTATGGGATCGATTTGTCCGATACAAAACTGATTCAAAATGCCGGATTTGAAGAACCTGTCTATTTGGGTATTATTGCAAATTCACCACGCACGGATACTGTCATTGCCTATTTAAACTATTTGCTTTCTCCTACCGTTTCACAGGATCAATCCCTTCCAGATCAAATGCTGGAATAAAACTCTCTTCCGCTGTATCTCCTTCCTGTATATATCCGTTTTCTACTCCAAGTGAGATTGCATAATCTACCAGCTCTTCATATTCTTCTGCTGTTACTTTTCGATTTAATTCGGGAATATCGGCTGCCAAAGGAAGCGGTGTATACTGATTCATAATGCTAATTACAATGCTGTCCCGATAAGTGGTATACAGATATTGAATAACTGCTTTCGAATCCTCTATACACCCCGGCAGCATCAGATGCCGTACAATTACTCCTTGCTTCATGATTCCACGACTGTCATAGACCGCTTCTTTTTTCTGTCTTACCATCTCCTCTAAAGCGGCACTTGCCCGCTTAAAATAGTCTGCTGCCTTTGAATAACGAAGGGATAAGATTTCGCTTTTATATTTTAAATCGGGCAGATAGATATCGATATATCCTTCTAATCCTCGAATTGCTTCAACCGTTTCATAGCCGCTTGTATTATAGACGATTGGAATCGTAAGTCCTGCCTGTCTGCTGATATCTAAAGCCTTTTTTATCGGTTCAATATAATGGGTAGGTGTAACCAAATTGATATTGTTGGCCTTTTTCTCCTGTAATTCCAAAAAAATCTCTGCTAAGCGTTCCACAGAAATCTTCTTTCCTATACTGCCGTCTGCAATAAAATGATTTTGACAAAATACACACCGCAGGCTGCAGCCAGAAAAGAATACGGTTCCAGAACCCTCCTCTCCTGACAGACAGGGTTCCTCCCACATATGAAGTGCGGCTCTGGCGGCATAAATTTCTTCCGGCATCCCGCAGTATCCTGTCTGCCCGTTTGCTCTGTCCGCTGAGCACATTCTTGGACATAATCTGCAAATCATATTTCTCGCCTTTCTATAATTAAATCAAAACCTTTCTTTTTTTATTCCTTCTATTCCTTCTATTCTTTTATACTGATAAAAATAATATTCCAGATCAAAATATGTCTGTTCCTCACTGACGACATCTGCTTCCCATTCTCGCTCTTTATCTAGATTAGGCATATAACAGTCTGCCTGATAGCTGTAATCAATTTTGGTAATATAAGCCCTTTTACAATAGGGCAAAAACTGCCGATAGATACTGGCACCTCCTACAATAAAAATATCCTCTTCGGCATACTGTTTTAATTCTTCTAATGCCTCCTCTATACTGTGAACAACGATGCCTCCCCGTACAGAAAAATTTTTATCACTTGAAAGAATCAGATTGACTCTCTGTGTCAATGGTATTCCGTTGGGAAAAGTAGCCAATGTTTTTCTCCCAAGTACAATTACTTTTCCTTTCGTCAATTCCCGAAAATAGTTCTGATCTGCCGGAATCTGTACTAATAATCTTCCAGAATTTCCAATCGCCCAATTTCGATCTGCGGCTGCAATTAAATTCATCTGTTCTCCCTCCTATCTATTTTCTAATAATTCTACATTCGTTTCTCTAAAATGCGAAATACAACTACACCAACTACCCACTGTAAGATAAAAAGCAAATATACCATTCCAATAATCCAAGGTCTTACCTGAATCAATGCCAGTATAAAAGATAATATCAATAAAAAGATTGTCATAATCTGATAACTAATCATCCCCGCTTTTGCCCTTATATACTGTTTTCTTTCATCTATTCTGTCAATATAGGCAGCCCTCTTTCTTGCTTCATATTCTTCCTGATGTGCAGAGCTCTGCCAATATATCATGCGGATAAGCTGCGTCACTGCAGAAAAAGAAAGACCGAATCCCATAGCAAATATCATATTAGAGTAATAATCAAATGATGTCATGATTCCTATACCAATTAAAATAATTCCCACTATAATTTCAATAATCAGCGGTTTTTTCTCTTTCATATAGATTCCTCCTCATAAATAAAAATTTCTTCGATCTTCATCCCAAAATATCGTGCAATTTTAAATGCCAACTGGATAGAAGGGTTATATCTGCCGTTTTCTAAGGAACCGATTGTCTGACGTGATACTTCTAGTTCAGCAGCCAATTCCTCCTGCTTTATTCCCCTCTGCTTTCTTAGTTCCTCTAGCCGATTCTTCATAACATCCTCCTCTCTATGTAAAGTTTACTTTCCATAAATAAAGTCTACCAATTTTTATTTAAAATGTCAAGTATACTTTCCATAAAATTTTATTTAAGTCCCAAACCCCCGCTTCTAAGCCGCCAAGGCGAAAGCGGGGGGTTGGGACTTCCTTGATGAGGTTAAATTCATAAAAAATATTTAAAATAAGATATTGACGAATTCTTATTCTCATTCTATAATAGGGAAGTAACCGATTTTCGGCAATAACCATACGGAGATGTATCGAAGAGGCCGTAACGAGCTTGACTCGAAATCAAGTTGTCCATCAGGGCACGTGGGTTCGAATCCCACCGTCTCCGCTCCAAAAAAATATAAGTATAAGAGTTTTTTTAGCCCTTATACTTATATTACAATCTTCTATCAGCAAACTCATTCTAATGTCAAAATAATTTTTCAGAATAATTCAATCCCATCTTCTCTCTTATCTATCCGGCAAAGAATATCCCCGCTGCAGCAAACTGACATAAGGATAGACATGATGAAATCCCTTCCAAACAGCAAAGAAAAAATATCCCCCTGCCAATCCCAAGCATATCCCCAGTACCCATCCATACCCCTTATCCTGCTTTTCTTCTTTTTCACCCTTTTCCTGATAAGAACGATAAGAATCAGAAGCAATCACCTCCGGCAAAGCAAGAATCGAAAGGATAAAAGGATAAACCGAAAATCTTTCCAATATAAAATGCTTTGTAATAAATAAACTAATTAAAAAATAATAAAGTGCACTATTTAAATAAATCCTTCGAAGCAGCGATTCCCTGATCCGTTTCCGAAACCCATATAGAATCCCCAAATAAATCAATCCTGGCATAGCATAGACCATTCCATTCGAATTCCAAAAATAAGTCTCCAGATAATTTCCATATTTTTCAGGAAGGAAAGGCAGTAATATTTCCAAAATCCAATCACAAAACCCATATATTCCTCCTGCCGCCGCCGCCACAATCCCCAAATATTTTCCGCTCCACTCCTGATTTAAAAGAACATAAAACGGCATCATCAGCCATAAGGAATTATGAAATAATCCTCCGATAAACATAAAAATTCCAAACCATACTACCCTTCTATTTTTTAAATACGGATAGGCAAACAAAAAAAATGCCAGTGCAATCGACTGTCGAATGAGATTCATATTATAAGCAAAAAACTGCAGTAAAATATAAAGTCCTACGCTTACCCAAGGCATCTTTGACTCCAAGTAAATAAACCGCATTGCTGCAAAAAACAAAAAAAGATTTATCCCAGACAAAAATACAAAAAAGGAACATCCCAACAGGCAAGATAGTTTACATAAAATATAAAAAAGCGGCTCATGCCAATAAACCGAAAAAATATCACCAAATGTCCATTCTTCCATCATCTTATAAATGTTTCGATAAGAAAAATAATCAAATCCAATTGCATAACGAAATGAGGCAAAAAAGGTAAGTACCAGACAAGACACTGTTAAATAACAGACAGTCCATTTCGGCTCCCTTCTCCGTTCCGTAAGAACATACCCCAATCCCATCAGCCCCAAAACGATAAAATAATAAATAGCCACGGTGATATCCTTTCTAGTATTTTCTATATACACATACTATAATAAATATTTTCATGAAAGAAATCGTTTAATTTTCAGTAATTGATGTTTTGCTTACCACAAAGGTTGGTGTTACATTAAAGGTTGCACTTTCCGAAACATTCTGTCCCAGTGTGCCGACTACATACATCGCACCTTCTTGATTTGCATCCAAAATCATAACATTCATATCCTGTTTTACATTTGCCTTTAACCATCTGGCATGAGCCAGTGTCGTAGGCATTTCATCTTTCGTTTCTTCCTGCTTTAACCCAATTGCAATCTGGTTTGCAGCGACCGATCCTGTATCACTCCATTCCGTATTTTTCAGTTTACTGATATCCACGTTTGCATACACAACATCAACCTGAACCGGAATATTAGAGTTATTTTTCACATTAATTCTAGGAGAAACAACTTTATTCTGAGTAGAAAGACTGTTGCTGATATTAAATGGAACAAAAGACGGCATTGTTACAGAAAGAATAGACGGCTCAATTGTTCCGACCATTTCCATCTGTCCAGAACCACCAACCGGAATATCTCTGGTTGAAGTGGTATCTGCAGCATATGCAACGGTGGAAAACAGTAATGTTGCTGCTGCTGCAAGTTGTAAAATAATTGATTTTTTCTTCATAAGTACCTCCTATTTTATTTATTATAGTATGTCTATAGCACAACAATTAGTTCTGTACCGTAATCACAATCTGTGCTCCGGTCTGTCCAATATACTCTCCATTTTCCTCATCATAGGCAGAAAAATATGCTGTAGCCTCATAACTGCCCTTTTCTAATACCTTATCTAACTTCGCTGACTCAATATAACTTCCTGGTCTTAAAAAATTCGTGGAATAAACCTCCTCATCCGTTCCATCAATCAAAATGCGAATCCGCAGAAGCTTGGCATTATTTCCTGGATTTTCAATTAATAAATTTCCCTCTGATGTCCCATCCAGAAACACAGGAGATGTATTAATAGAAAATGCAATCATACTGCGATCCAAAATCTGCTGCAGCTCTGCCCTTCTCTGATCAATGTCAATTCCCGGCATAATTCCTGTAGTTGCATTATCTTCAAATACCAATTCTGTCTTTTCATTATTTTTCGTAAATATAAAATAGCAAATCGCTACAGTCAGTGCTAAAAGCAGAAGAATTCCAATAATCAATACGATCCTCTTTTTCTTTTTACTCATAACACCCAATTCCTCCCTTTTTTTGTAATATAAAACCATTTTTGTAAACTTTTACCATTATAAGTCAAAAACTTCCACTCTACAACAAAATTCGTGCGACAAATTCTGCTATTATTCGACAATTTTTAACCTTATCAAGGAAGTCCCCCGCCTCTAAGCCGCCAAGGCAAAAGCGATGGGTTGGGACTTCCTTGATGAGGTCCCCTATCCTAACCCTCTGCTTAAAAAATTACCTATTTCCACACTCCCAAATTTATGGTAAAATAAAAAAATAGTCCCACAAACTACCAAATAAAAAATAAAAATAACCCTAATAAAACTATAAAAAAGCGAGGAAATCCAAATGAAAAAAATATTAGACGATATCCGCCGAGATGCCATTGCAAAATTAAATTTGTCCAAATCCCAAGATCCATCCCCACTTCTAGATGCTGCTCTCACGACCATTACCCTCTCTACCATCGCCAGAAGGGAAGGACTGCTTACCTTAGAAGAATTTATCAAAAATACCGAATCTGAATTTTTAAAATTAATTGCAGCACTGATTATAGATGGAACCGATCCCGATCTGGTAATAGAAATTGCAGCAAATGAATACTGGACAAACGAACCAAAAGGAATTCAGGCTATGATTACCTATTTTTATCTCAGAGGCTTCCTTCATATCCAATCTGGAGGAACCAATCAACTTTTAGAAAAACTGTTGCTCTCCCTTATTCCTTCCCCATGGCATACCGAATATCAAAAACGGCTAAAAACCAAAAAAGAACAGTCCGGCATATCCTACCAAAAAGAACTACTAGAAAAATTTACATATCTCCATCCAACATTCCAAGACACCCACACACTAGAGCTTATTTCCGTCCTAGAAAAACAAATCCATACTCTTCCAAACCCATCTATTCAAAGAATCCTAAGAGAAATCGAACATCAGGACTTATCTCTATGTGTCTATGCACTAAATGAAGAATCCAGAAAAAAAATATTAAACAATCTAAGCAACCGAATTGCCAATCTTATTATAGAAAATATCATCTATTTCCGCTCCGTCAGCGAAAAAGACGTTGCCGAAAGCCTTCTAAAAGTACTATCTATCCTCAATCAGCTCTGTAAAACAGGAGAAATCTATTCTCCCATTTCCTCAGAAAAAGACTAAAAAATTATCGGGGTGTTCTTTCTTAATCATCCTGAACACCCCGATTCTCTCTCTTATCCTATTTTTCTCCGGCAACATATTTCTTTAATACAGCACGAACTGCTCCTGTACCAGCCATCAGTTCTGCAAAATAACCTGCCACCTTCTCTGCCAAACCACACTGATACAAATCCACACCAAAAATCGAATCATCCGATAAAATCGGCTGAAGCCGTGCCGTATCCACAGGCTCTCCCAATTTCATCCCAGCCATCTTCTCCTGCATAGCAGAAAGCAGCGGATCGGGACTTACTTCAAACGCTTTTCCCTCATCATCTACTCCAATCAGATAGCGAAGCCAGCCCGCCAGCACAAGAGGTATCAGCGTCAGCTCCTCCGCCCGATGCTCTGCTGAACCCATATAAGCCTTAATCGTCTCTCCAAATCGAATCGAAAGCTTCTGAGAAGTGTCCGTAGCAATCCGCTGAGGCGTATCTGGCATAAACGGATTCGGAAAACGCTCTGTCAAAACCTCCTGAAGAAACTTCTCTGGATCAATCACACCAGGATTTACTACAAAAGGCATCCCCTCTTTATGGCTCATCCGATCAATAAACGTCTTTAACTCTGTATCTTTCATCTCTTCCGCTATCGAAGTATAACCCAAAATACACCCATAGACAGCCAGACAAGTATGCAGCGGATTCAGACAAGTACAAACCTTCATCTTCTCCACCTTATTAACCGTATCCCGGCTGGTAATAATTACCCCTGCATGCTCCAAAGGCGGTCTTCCATTCGGAAAATGATCCTCAATCACCAGATACTGCGGCTTCTCTGCATTAACAAACGGTGCAATATAAGTATGCTTTGCCGTAACAAACGGACTAATCTCTTCCAGACCATCTGCAAGCAACTGCTTCTCTACAGCCGGATGCGGACGAGGAGTAATCTTATCAATCATACTCCAAGGAAATGCTATCTCCTGTTCCAAATAAGTATACTCTTCTTTAGAAATTTTTCCATTCTTTAACCAAGCCTCTGCAATCTCCAAAACAGCCGCCTGCAGCTTTTCTCCATTATGAGAACAATTATCCATACTTACCAAAGCAAGCGGCTTCCCGCAGGCAGCCTTTCTAGCAAGACACATAGCCGTCAGCTGTGCCATAAACGTATTACAGTGCTCCGGTCCATTCTCCATATCCTCCAAAACAGCAGGCACCAATTCCTGTGCCGCATTGCGAAGAGAATACCCCTTTTCTGTAATAGTAAAGGACACCATCTGAAGAGAAGGCTGCTTAAAAATCTCTGCAATTCTCTCCCGATCATACAGCATAGTCAAACTTTCCGACATAGAAGCAATCACTTCTTTGTCCATCCTGCCATCCATATTTAAAGTAACCCCAATTGTTAAATTATCATATGGACGGAAACACTTTGTAATAATCTCATCGTCATACCCCTCACAGCAGACAATCCCGGTATCCATCTCTCCCTGTTCAATTAACCGCTGACAAAGTGCCGCCGGAAAAATACGAAAAATATTTCCAGATCCAAAATGCATCCACTGCGGATTCTTCTTTGTATTTTCCGCTATTTTTTTCGGATCATACGCAGGCAGATGATACCCCTTCCAAGAATCTTTATCCTGAATTGACTGTAAAGACAACTTCATAAAACTTTCTCCCTTCTCTTATTTTCCTGACTCGGATAATTACAAAACTCTAAAAACTATATAAATACTAGATGTTTCAACTTCTAATTCTGATTCACTTCTCAGCATAAAATAAATCTATCGAATCAACTTTCCGTGTCAAAGGAAATTCGGAATCCACTCCGCTCCTTCCTTGATAGGCTAAAATACACAGCTGGTATGATAGGGAAATCTCTGCAGGGGTATTGCTTCCCGCCGGCACTTAGATGCTGTCTTTTAGCATCTTACGTGCCCGCTGCGAGGAAGCCTTAGTGCAAACGGCCCCAGCAGAGATTTTCCCTATCATACCAGCGTCCGGCTCAAAACCAAACAATCCGTTTCCATCACTCAACCTTCCCATCCAACTTATCCAACATATCCCAGCATCCCCAAAGATACATAATCCCAAGTGCCCGATCATACAGTCCATACCCAGGACGACACTTTTCATCCCAAATATGCCGCCCATGATCTGGACGAACATACCCCGTATATCCGCAGTCATGATAAGCTTTCATAATCTCCAAAATCCCCACATCTCCATCACAATCCCGATGTGAAGCCTCTGTAAAATCTCCATTCTCAAAATGTTTCACATTCCGAATATGAGCAAACGCAATTCGATCACAATAGCTCCGTATAATATCTGCTACACAATTCTCCTGATTTGCCCCCAACGATCCAGAACAAAGACAAAGACAATTATACTCATCATCCACCATCTTTAAAAACTTCCCAATCGCCTCTTTATCCACCAAAAGCCGAGGCAGCCCAAAGATATCCCAAGGCGGATCATCCTGGTGAATCGCCATCTTAATCCCGGTCTCATGACAGGTAGGCATAATCGCCTCCAAAAAATACTTTAAGTTCTCCCAGAGCTTCTCCTTTGTAACCGGACGATATTTCTCAAAAAGCTCATCTAGCTGTGCCATTCTCTCCGGCTCCCATCCAGGAAACGTCATTCCATGCAGATTCTCTAAAATATACTTCGCCATCTCTTTATAGTCCCCCTGAATCCGGGCTTTTTCATAATAGAGTGCTGTTGATCCATCCTCCATCGGATGAAACAAATCGGTACGTGTCCAGTCAAAAATCGGCATAAAATTATAAGTAACCACTTTTACTCCAAACTTCGCAAGATTTTTCAAAGTTGTCTTATAATTTTCAATATACTGATCTCGTGTAGGAAGTCCAATCTTAATATCATCATGCACATTGACACTTTCTACTACATCCATATTGAATCCAGCTCCCTCAATCTGCCGGCGTGCTTCTTCAATCTCCTCTATCTCCCAAACTTCCCCTGCCTGCTTTTGGTGCAGTGCCCATACCAGTCCTGTTACCCCAGGAATCTGCTTAATCTGCTGCGGTGTAATACTGTCATTTCCTTCCCCATACCAACGAAATGTCATTTTCATATCAGAATTCCTCCTTTTTATCGTTCTTTTCCTTCTATACCAATCCTGCAAGAGTCGGCAGACCCATACTGATAAATGGTATATAAGTAACCAGCAATAATCCGACTAAGATAGCAATATAATACCAAAGCATATATGGAATCGTCTTTGCCAACGTAGTCCGTCCCACTTTAATCGCTACAAACAGTGTATTTCCAACCGGCGGCGTAATATTTCCAATACAGAGATTATACACCAAAATCAATCCAAAATGAATCGGACTCATTCCAAAACTTTTTACAATCGGTAAAAACAACGGTGTAAAAATTAAGATTGCCGGAGTAACATCCATAAAAGTACCTGCTATCAAAAGAATAATATTCATAATCAATAAAATAATAATCGAACTGTCAGTAAGTCCTAAAAGTGCTGCCGATACTGCCTGCGGAATCTGCATAAATGCCATAATCCAGCCCAATATATTGGATACGCCAATTAAAAATACTACCATACCGCTCATCTTTGCACTGTCCACTACAATATTCCAAAACGACTTTAACGTAATATTCCGATAACAGATCCCCAAAATCAATGCATAAACAACCGCTATTGCCGATCCCTCTGTTGCAGTAAAGATTCCTCCTACAATTCCTCCGATTACTACCACAATCAGAGAAAGTGCCGGAATTGCCCGAAGCGTACAAACGCCAAGATTTTTCCAATCAAACTTTCCTTTTACACCAGTATAACCCTTCCGAAGTGCAATTATTACACCCACGACAATACAGCAAACCGTCCAAAGAATTCCTGGAACATACCCAGCTAAGAACAGTGCCGCTACTGACGTACCGCCTGAAGCCAAAGAATAGGTAATCAATGCATTAGACGGAGGAATCAGCAGACCAGAAGGAGCCGAAGCACCATTGGTTGCAGCACAAAGTGCCGGATCATATCCCTGTTCTTCCTGTCCCTCTTTTACCATACTTCCAACGGCTGCCGCTGCCGCAGATGCCGATCCGGAAATCGCACCAAATAACGCATTTGCCCCTGCATTGGTTACTAAAAGTGCACCAGGAAATTTTCCAAGAAGTGCCATAACAAAATCTACCAGCCGCTTTGCAATACCGCCCTGATTCATTAAATTTCCTGCAAGAATAAAAAACGGAATCGCCGTCAGACTAAACTTGCTCATTCCGACAAAAGTTCTCTGTGCCGCCGTAACCACCGATACATCCAGCGGAACAGTCTGCAGAATCGTGACCAGAGATGAAATTCCAATGGCATATGCAATCGGTACACCAAGTGCAAGCAGCAGAATCAATACAGCCAAAATAATAAATAAAGATTGAATTGCCATTTATTTTCCCTCCTTTTGCTGCAAAATATCCATGATATTTAACGCGGTATAGATCATATTTAAAATTCCACAAAGCGGCAAAACAATATAAAAAATACCAATCGGAACCCCTAAAGAAGAGGTCATCTGCCCCATTGCCAGGCTGGTAATCTGAATTCCTCCATAGGCAAGAATAATCGCAGAGAATAAAAACGCTATTACCTCTCCTAAACAAAGCAAAAATTTCTGTGAAGAAGGACCAACTTTCTCTACCAAAATTGGTATATTCATATGTCCCCGCTCAGAAGTTACAATCGAAGCCCCCAACAAGCTCATCCAGGCAAACATATAGGATACCAGTTCTTCTGACCAAGAGGACGGATTCCCCAAAATATAACGGGTAAACACCTGCCAGCAGGTCAGAACTACCATAACAAGGAAACTGCCTCCTGCCAATATATTCAATAAAAAAGTTAATGTTGTGCGGAGTTTTTTCATTCTTCCAAACCCCCTTCCGCTGCCTCTACCGGATATAATTGATTATATTCCTGAATCTTTTCATAAAATGGTCTTAAATCTGGATATTGTCCCAATACATTCTCATGCATTGGTGCACAGATTTCCTGAAATGGTGCCGTATCCAAATAGATAAATTCTACTCCCTGCTCATTTGCCGCCTTATTCTTTGCCGCTTCTACTGCCTTTGTCCATTCCTTCCGCTCCACCTGATTCACTAAAAGAAATCCCTCTTCAAAAATTGCTCTTTCCTCTGCGGGCATTTCATCTAAAAACGCACAGTTTCCAATTAAAATATCAGGAATCATCTGATGCATATCATAAGAATAATATTTACAGACATCCCCATGTCCGTTAGAAGTCAAAGCCATCTCGTTATTTTCCGCACCGTCTATAATCTTTGACTGCAGTGCGGTATACACTTCTCCAAATCCCATCGGTGTAGCAGAACCGCCTAACAGCCGCATCATCTCTACATTAGTCGGTGACTGCTGCACACGAATTTTTAATCCCTTTAAATCCGCCGGAGAATAAATCGGTGTAGATACCGTATAAAAATTTCTGGTTCCTGCATCAATCCAAGTCACCGCTTCAAATCCTGCCTTTTTCGTGGATTCAAAAATAGGGTCTGTAATATTCGGATCATCCATTGCCGAATGATATGCCTGACTGGATGCAAAAAGATACGGCATATTAAATAATGTATAATTATCGGAAAATGTCTCTAAAATAGAATTGCTTGCTACACAAAAGTCAATCGCTCCTGTCTGTGTCAGCTGAACCATATCCGTCTGTGAACCTAACAATTCACTTGGATAAACCTCAATATTATACTTATCCCCTAACTTGCTTTCTACATATGTTTCAAATTCCAATAAAGCAATATGAGTGGGATGATCCGTTGCCTGATTATGTCCAATCCTCACAATCTGCTTTCCGGCATCTGCTCTGCTGCCGCAGCCTGACAACATTGTGGTTAGGAGTACTGCACTAATTGCAGCAGTCAGTACCCTGTAAAATTTTTTCATAGTTTTTCAACTCCTTTCTCTACCATTAGTATTCTAACCAAAACCTTGCATTTCCTTACAAAATTTTTATACATTTACTATACCAGTAATCTTGCATAATTACTTGGTATTTTAGGCTTGAAATATGGTGAAAATTGCTGTATAATTTCAAGATAACTAATATTTTATAAAAAAATGGCAAAAAAATTGTTTATATTTTTGTAATTCCCCTGTATTTTTAGAAAGGATCGGCAATTATTATGAATAATCAAAGTCTTATCAAGCATCATACAACAGCAAAACAATCTTATGAATTCCACCACTACTATTACGGACAACCGATTGATACGCGTCTTCATAAACATTCTTTTTATGAAATCTATTTATTTATTTCTGGAACTATCACCTATACCGTTGAAGGCTGCTCTTATCAGCCATGCCCTGGAGATATTCTTTTAATCAACATCAATGAAACACACTACCCGGAATCTCTTCCGCTTAATCTGCCTTGTGAATGTTTTATCTTCCGATTAGATGAAACCTTCTTCACTCGTCTTCATGGAATGGAAGAAGATTTAACTGCCTGTTTTAAAGATGCCTCTAAACAAAACTACCGTTTGTTCCACCCAAATCAAACACAGATGAACAAAATCTGGAAAACCTGTAAAACAATTGAATGTGAACAGCAAAATCATGAATTAGGAAATTATATTATTGCTTACTCCTCTATGGTAGAACTTCTTGTGCTTCTAAATCGTGCTTATTATGATGTTCCCAATTCAGTCTGCAGAAATATAGAAAAACAAAAGCAAATCAATCAAATTGTTGTCTATATCAATGAACATTTAACAGAAGAACTGACATTGGAACAAATTGCAAAAGAGTTTCATGTAAGCAAATATTATCTGTCCCATCAATTTAAAGAATATACGGGGTTTTCTCCTTATCAGTATATTATGAAAAAGCGATTAGCAGTAGCCTATCGTATGCTTTATAATGGAGAAAGCGTTACCTATGCCTGCATGGAATCTGGATTTCGGGATTATTCTAATTTCTTAAAAGCATTTAAAAGGGAATTTGGCTGTAATCCAAGTGATTTTGTGAAATCTTCTTATTCTTTTTAGCTTTAGAATTGATAAGAACTGATCATATAAGAATGATTGAAAAATTAATTTTAAAATATATAGTTTGAGGAAGGAATGGGCGAACCGGACGCCGAAGTTTGGAAGAAAACCCTTTATGTCGTTCCGCTCTCCAGAAAGTAAGAAAGTCTAATGCCTCTGAATAAACGCTTATCCAACCGGACGGACCGGGGTGCAATTCGCCCGTACAGCGGGCTAAACACACCCCTTTTTCGGTCACAAGTGCCCGAAAATCCTAGTAAATCGACAGAGGCATAAGACTTTCTAACTTTCCTCCGAAGTCACGACATAAAGGGTTTTCTTCCAAACTCCAGCTGCCTCTTTTCACCTAAAGATCCGTTCCTACAGAACAGTCTTTCCGTCCTAATTCACTTTCTCATCTACTGTTTTCTATTGTTATATTCAATTTGGAAACAAATATATTCATAAACAAAAATATATATTGTGGAAGAAACAGCTGGAATGAGGAAACGGTATGACAACGCAGTGACTTCGGAGGAAAGTTAGAAGCCCTTAGACTTCTGTCAATCTATTAGGATTTTTTGCCATTCTCGAATGGCAAAAAAAGGGGTGTGTTTAGCCCGATGCACGGGCGAATTGCACCCCGGTCCGTCCGGCTGGATGCATCTAAATCCAGAAGTCTTAGAGCTTCTTACTTTCCGTAGAGCGGAACAGCGTTGTCATACCGTTTCCTCATTCCGGCGTCCTCCCCTCCCCACCCAACACTCCAACTGGCAATCATACGGCTCCGCCTCCACATGTCCAGCATGATACACCTCTGCCTCCACACACCCCATAGCTTTATAAAATGCCTGACTTTCCACCGCCGAATGACCCGATATATACAATTTCCTTGCTCCCTTTTCCCCTGCCCACTTTTTAGCTGCAAGAAAAAGCTTCTTCCCGATTCCTTCCCCACGCATATCTTCAGAAACATGGATACTGCTCAAATCCAAATACCTCTGCTCTCCGCCAAATAACGCCGCCTCCACTGACACAAATCCCTTCAGTTTCCCTTCGTCAAAAGCCCCATAGACAAATCCCCCCGTATCCACCGTATTTTTCAAGCAAGCAATTAAAATTTGATAATCCTTTTCTGTCCAGTCATCAATAAAAGGCTCCTCTTTTATCACCCACTGATTGTTTTCATATCTCCAACACTTTGTTACCTTCTGATGACGAATAAAACTTTGAAATAATTCCCGGCATAATTCTTCTTTCTGCAGTTTTCGATACTGAATCACTTCTATACTCACCCCTTATTTTCCTGCATCTCCTTTTGCAGCCACTTTCGATAATAATCCAACTCTTTCGGCGTATGAAACCAATGCTCCCCGCCCTTTTGTTCCTCTAACTTACATCCAAACTGTTCTGCAAATTCCAAAATATTTTTATACTCACACAGATAATCATGTTCTCCACGCAAAATCGAAGTAGGACTTTGCCACTTCGTAACAGGGTGTTCTTTTACATAACTATAATACTCCCAAGAAAGCGGCTCTATCGGATTGTCAATTTCTCCCTCCATCTCAAGCTGTTCCTCTGTAATTCCAAGTTCCTCCATAATATTTCGAATTACATGTGCCATATCTATCACCGGAGATAAAAACCATGTCCTGTCTATTTTTTCATTCTGATATGCCAGCAAACTAATATATGCACCCATACTGCATCCAAATAGTGAGATCTGTTCTGCCCGCTGTTTTGCATACTGTAATATCATTCCCAATTCCTCTATACATTTCTGCACCATACAAGGCATTTCTTCATAGACCCGCTCTCCGTGTTTTGGCAGATCAAAACTAAGAACCTGATATCCACATAAAACAGCCTCTTCCGCCAAAATCCAAATACAATCGTCTATTTTAGAAGAACGGCTCCCATGTACGGCAAGAATTAGTTTTTTACTTTCGTTTCCCCATAAAATAGCCGGAATCCCCCGAATATTCTGTTTCTCCACTATCATCTTCTTTCTCCTCTCCTATCGTTTTTATCTATTCGCTTTTTTAACCTCATCAAGGAAGTCCCCCACTTCTAAGCCGCCAAGGCGAAAGCGGTGGGTTGGGACTTCCTTGTTTCAGTGGGAGTACCGACTCCTACTGAAAAGCTGCGATTGCAGCTATGAAGTTATGAGCAAGTAGCAAAGCGGATTGCAAATACCCGATTTGACTCGATATCTTTTGCTCTTTTCAGTTCAGTATAAATCAAATCCAAATTTCTGTCACTTTCTTTTTTACAAAATTTTTCTCTGAATCCCATTGTCAAAATTAGTACCGATCCAAAAAGGGACTGCAAAATATTGCAGCCCCTTGCTTTTCCACTAAACTATCTTATCCTAATATCCGCTTCCCCCATCTATATTTTGAGCAATCTTAACCAATCGGCTTGTTCCCAGCCTGGATGCACCAGCCTGAATTAATTTTTCTGCATCTTCAAAAGAAGAGATTCCGCCTGCTGCCTTTACTTTTACTCCGTCCCCAACATGCTTTCTCATCAGTTCCACATCGGAAGCCGTAGCACCAGAAGTAGAAAATCCTGTAGAAGTCTTAATATACTCTGCCCCTGCCTTTGTAACGATTTCACACATTTTCTTTTTCTCTTCTTCTGTAAGCAGACAGGTCTCTATAATTACTTTTAAAATATTCCCTCCACATGCCTTATGAATCTGACGAATTTCTTCTTCTATTTCAGCATACCGCTTATCCTTTAGATAGCCGATATTAATCACCATATCGATTTCCTTTGCCCCATTTGCAACGGCATCTTCTGTTTCAAATACTTTTACTGCTGTCGTACTGTATCCGTTTGGAAATCCAATTACGGTACAAATCGGCAGTTTTCCGTCTACATACTCTGCCGCCTGCTTTACATAAGCAGCAGGAATACATGCCGATGCCGCCTGACATGTCATCGCATCATCTAAGATCGTTCGAATCTCTTCCCATGTAGCTGTCTGTGTCAATAGTGTATGATCTACCATTTTTAAAATATCTTGTCTTTCCATAGTCTATCCTTTCTATAGCTCAATCTATAATTGCCAGTTTATGTTACACTAATTTTTCAAGAATCGAACTGCCAATGGTTCCTTCCGGCATAGCAACCTTAAAATTATCTGCAACTGTAGCCCCTACCACAGCAAAGGTCGATGCATCCTCTAACCTCCCGCTTCCTGAAAAAGATGGAGAATAGGCAAGAAAAGGAACTTTTTCCCTTGTATGATCCGTACCGGTATGAGTTGGATCATTTCCATGATCTGCCGTAATAATTAATAGATCTTCCTCGTTTAGCAGCTCTAACAATTCTCCTAACTTTTTATCAAACCGCTCTAACTCCTGTGCATATCCCTCTACATTCCGGCGGTGTCCCCACAGTGCATCAAAGTCTACCAGATTTACATAACAAAGCCCCTGAAATTCTCTCTGTGCAATCGCAATTGTCTGCTCCATTCCATGTACGGAACTTTTAGACTTATTTGACTCTGTAATTCCCTCTCCGTCAAAAATATCAAAAATCTTCCCTACCGAAATCACATCCAATCCTGCCTCTTTTAAAGCATCCAATGCCGTTTTTCCATATGGTTTTAGTGCGTAATCATGACGGTTGCTGGTTCTTTTAAATTCTCCTTTTTTCTTTCCAATATAAGGTCTTGCAATTACTCTGCCAACCTTCCATTCATCTTTCATCGTAATTTCCCGTGCAATCTCACAGCAGCGATATAGCTCTTCTAATCCAAACGTCTCTTCATTTCCGCAGATCTGCAGAACCGAATCTGCAGAAGTATAAACAATCATATGCCCGGTAGCAATTTCCTCCTCTGCAAGCTCTTCTAAAATCTCCGTTCCACTGGCACTCTTATTGCCAATAATCACACGTCCGGTTCTCTTTGACAGTTCCTCTAACAATTCTTTTGGAAATCCTGTCTCTGTAAATGTTTGGAACGGCTTAGTAATATGCAGTCCCATCATCTCCCAATGTCCTGTCATCGTATCCTTTCCGACACTTGCCTCATTTAACTTCATAAAATAGCCCATCGGTTTTTCTACCGGTTTTACCTGCCGCAAAGGATGCAGATTTGCTATCCCCAGCCTTTGAAGATTCGGAATCTGAAATGTCTCTATATTCTGTGAAATATGCCCCAATGTATCCGTTCCGGCATCCTGATAGGCAGCCGCATCTTCCAATGCTCCCACCCCTAAAGAGTCAATTACAATAATAAAAATTCGATTATATTTTTTCTTGCTCATCTCTCTTTTATACCTTTCAAAATAATGTAATAATTCCAACAACCATTGCACTTAAAATACTGACGAAAACCCCGCCTAACATTGCTTTCAATACCAGACGTGAAAGTGTACTTTTCTTTTCTGGGCAGAGTACCGCAATTCCAGAAACACAGATTCCTAAGCTGGAAAGATTAGCAAATCCGCAGAGAGAAATTGAACAAATCATTCCTGTTCTTGTATCCAATTCAGAAAGAATTGCCCCCAAATCCTGAAATGCAATAAACTCATTAATAATTAATTTATTCCCCAGCAGAGAACCTTCCATTAAAATTTCACTGGTATCCAATCCCATCAAAAATCCAAATGGTGCAAACAGATAAGAAAATATCTGCTCTAACCGAATCCCGGCAAACCCCAGTATCATATTGATAACAGCCACAATCCCAATAATGCCAACTAAAGAAGCGGCTATTGAAATCACCATCTGCATCCCGGTTGATGCCCCCTCGGCAATCGCATCAATCACATTAGCATTATTCCCTTTATTGTCCATCTTTACCTCTGAGATAGACTGTACGCTCTCTGTCTGCGGCAGCAGCATCTTTGCCACCATAATACTTCCTACAGGAACCATCGCACTTGCAATCAGCAGATAATCCATCGGAATTCCTAAAGCATGATACCCTCCTAAAATAGATACCGACATGCTTCCCATTCCTGACACTAAAATTACTAAAATCTCACTGTCTGTCAAAGAGCGAATATATTTGCTGACCAAAATAGGACTGTCTGTCTGCCCCAAAAACATATTTGCCACTGCAACAAAACTTTCTACCTCTGTCGTCCCCATTAATTTCCCAACTGCCTTACCAATCCATTTTACAACAAATCCCAACACTCCTATATAGTATAAAAGACTTACAAGAGCCGAAAC
Source organism: uncultured Lachnospiraceae bacterium (assembly GCA_910585255.1). GTDB lineage: Bacteria > Bacillota > Clostridia > Lachnospirales > Lachnospiraceae > MGBC114844. The sequence goes on along the minus strand of CAJUEI010000012.1, from coordinate 9,904 downwards.
AAAAATGATATTTCCCAGCGTCTGAACCAAAAAAATACTTCCCGATGCTGTACTATCCGCAAGACTTCCAAATACAAACGCTAGTCCATCCTGCCCACAGTTAATAACTGCCGTTACGCCATCTGAGATAATCGAAACAATTTTCTTTCCAATCGGTGCTTTTACTAACAAAACGGCAATTATAAACTGTATTATTAATGCCTTTATTACTGCTTTCCACTGAATCTGTTTCCGATTCCAAGACAAAAGAAATATAATCCCCAAAACAACGGCAATCCCCAACAGATTTAATATAAACTTCATTGCACCTTCCTCCCAGAATTACTGTTCTTTCTCTGCCTTTATTAAAATTCGAATTGCCTCTACAGCCACTTGAATTGCCGCCTCTGTATCATGTATAATCGGATTCTCCATTCCTAATGCATTTCTCTCCTGATTTCCCACTACCAAAAAATTCGATCCGCAGCGTACTCTTAAGTGACTTGCTGCGATAAATAATGCCGCCGATTCCATCTCAGATGCCTTACATCCCATCCGCTTCCAAGCCTCCCATTTATTTAAAAGTTCATAGCTAACTGGCATCCGTTCCGGCTCATGCTGTCCATAAAAAGCATCTTTGCACTGAACCACCCCAACATGATAGGTCTGTTCTAATTTTTTGCTTGCCTGCACCAGTGCATTGACCACATCAAAATCCGCTACAGCAGGATATTCAATCGGTGCATACTCTCTGCTGGTTCCTTCCATTCGAACCGCACCCGTTGCAATTACAATATCTCCGCCCTTTACATCTAATTCAATCCCTCCGCATGTTCCCACACGAATAAACGTATCCGCACCGCAAAGTACCAATTCCTCCAATGCAATTGATGCAGATGGTCCTCCAATGCCAGTAGATGTCACACTTACCTTTTCTCCATCCAAATATCCGGTATAAGTCACATACTCCCGGCTGTCAGCCACCAATTCTGCCTGATCAAAATGCTTCGCTATCTTCGCACATCTCTTTGGATCACCTGGTAAAATTACATAACGTCCCACATCCCCTGGTCTAATTTGTAAATGATACTGTAACCCCACTTCACCTGAATAATTCTGCATATTTTTTCCTCCTTTAAATTATACTTGTATAAATTATTTTTTCTATTTGTATTATATATCTATACTTGTATAATTTCAATACGTATTTTTATATAAATTATACAACTTGTTTTTATATAATTTATACAAGTACTTCTTATATAAATTTCACAAATCTTATCCCATTTTCTTATACAACTTTTATCTTTTTTTATTTTATACTTATAAACCTTTTATCCCCTATCCCCCTCTTTCTTAAAACTCTTTCAAATAAAAAACTTAAAATAAAAAAATTCCCCCTTAAATTATTGGGAATAAAAAACAAGATAAAACAGGAATTTATTGTAAAACTCTTCTAGGAAAAATGAAATCTTGACTTTTCTATACAATCGTCTTATGATAAAAACAAAAAATATTCTATCGTCTTACGATAAAAACGGAAACGATTCTGAGGTGCAATATGACAAAGAATTTAGAACTATTCACAAAAAATCCAGGGCAAACTACAAAAAAACTAAAACATGTAAAAATATACGATCAATTATATGCACTTATTCAAAACGGAACCTATCCTGCCGGCTCTCAGCTTCCATCTGAAACCACACTTTCGGCTCAGATGAATGTCAGCCGCATGACATTAAGAAAGGCATTAGCCCTGCTCCAAGAGGACGGATTAACAAAAAATATACAAGGAATCGGACATTTTGTCTGCAGTCAATCCGAAGATCCTATTAAACAGCCCCTTTCGGCTCCCATTCTGCATCCTGTCTATTCTTATTGTACAGAAACACTAGACTCTGTAGAAATGGCATTTCGTATTGAACCGCCAACCCAATCCATTACCGATTCCCTAAAACAATATACCCCGGTTGTCGTTATCACCGATCGCTGGTATAAACATCAAGGGAACCCATTAGCATATTCCCTTAGTTTTCTTCCAATAGGAGTAATCGGAACCAATCAGATTGATCTCAACCATACCGATCAGTTACTACAATATTTAGAATCTCAATGCTATCAAAATATGAACTGCTGCCGACGGATCTGTTCCCATTCTACTGCCGGAAACTTTACTGCTTCTACCTATACGCTGTCCAATGAAAATTCTTTTTTACTAATTCAGGAAACCATTTTCGATAAAGACCAAACCATACTGGTTTCAAACAAGCACTATATTCCATCTGATCTATTTAAAATCGAATTTACTCTATAAAATCCATAACATCTAAAACAAACAGATTGCCGCAGAGGAAGATTTTTTAGATTCTCCCTCTGCGGCAATCATTTCAAGCACAAACTTACTTAATCGTTTCAATTTTCATCAAATTCGTAACTCCGCCGCCCTGTCCAGGATTAATGGCTACCCCTGCAGTAATTACAACAATATCCCCGCTGTTTATGATCCGCTTCTCCTTAGCCAGCTGCATAGCTGTTTCCATAATAGCCTCTGTCGTCTCTTCCTTATCAGTCTTAATTGGTTTTACTCCCCAATAAAGCTGCATCTTCCGAAGCACCTTCTCCTCCGGCGAAGCCCCAATAATAATCGCCTGAGGCTTATACTTCGATACCTGCCGAGTTGTAAATCCCGATAAGCTAGGTGTAATAATCGCTTTTGCCTTTAATTGATCTGCAGCAGACACGGAAGAATAACTAACTGCATTGGAAATACTGGCATTGCTGTACCGCTGCTTTTCCTTTAACATCTTTTTATAATCCAAATGCTTTTCCGCATTTTCTGCAATCTGTGCCATCATGCGAAGAGCCTCTACCGGATATTTCCCCATTGCTGTCTCACCAGAAAGCATCGTAGCATCTGTCCCGTCATAAATTGCATTTGCTACATCCGCTACCTCTGCTCTAGTAGGACGAGGATTTCGAATCATCGAATCTAACATCTGTGTTGCTGTAATAACCGGCTTAAAACTGTCATTGCACTTCTGAATAATCACCTTTTGAATATGAGGCACTTCCTCCGGCGGAATCTCTACTCCCAGGTCTCCTCGTGCCACCATAATTCCATCCGATTCCTTAATAATTTCATCAATATTTTCTACCCCTTCTGCATTTTCAATCTTAGAAATAACCGGAATATATACCCCATGTTCATTTAATAAATTCTTAATTTCCCTTACACAATCCGCATTTCGAACAAAAGAAGCTGCAATAAAATCAAACCCCTGCTCCACACCAAATAAAATATCTGCCTTGTCCTTTTCTGTAATAGAAGGAAGATTTACCTTTACATTCGGAACATTGACGCCCTTTCTCATGCCAAGTTCCCCGCCATTAATAATATGACAGGTAATATCGGTATCTGTTAAATGTGTCACTTCCAATTCAATCAGCCCATCATCAATTAAAATTCGATTTCCGACACAGATATCCTGCGGAAGCCCCGGATAAGTAATATGACCTATTTTCTCATCTCCCACCACATCTCTGGTTGTTAAAATATAGTCATTTCCTTCTGACAGCATAACCTTCTGTCCGTCCTTTAACAACCCTGTACGGATTTCCGGTCCTTTTGTATCTAAAAGCATTGCTATCGGCAGATTTAACTCTTCTCTTACATTTTTTACCAGATTGATCCGCTCCATTTGTTCATTGCAGTCCCCATGTGAAAAATTAAATCGAGCAATATCCATACCATTTAACATCAGTTCTTTTAAAATCTCACGATCACTTGTCTTTGGTCCCATTGTACAGATAATTTTTGTCTTCTTCATCCTTCCATCTCCTTTTCATTTTATTTTCTGTCTATTTTACATGTGTATGTGTAAACAAATGTTCCTGACAATATTCATAATTTCCATTGCACTTTGAACAAAAGCGGAACTCTATATCTTCTCCGTCTAACTCTGTCCGACCGCAAATCGCACACTTATGCTTCGTAATCCCCTTGGGCTGACGTACTTGCTGTTTATACGTATGTCTTCTATGAATCTCCCTTGGATCTAACCGCCTAAGATTTCGTGTTGCAAAGAAAAACCATACCACATTCAGCATGGAAACCACAATAGCAACTACTGTTGCATAGTCTCCATAAATAACAGAAAAAACAGCCTGAATTAAGAAAAATGCCCCGTCAATATAAGCTAAATATTTCACTTTTACAGGTATAATAAAATAAACTAAAAACTGCATATCAGGATAAGTCATACCAAAAGCAAAGAACAAAGAAAAATTTAGGTAAGTCGTTGTAAGACGATAGACTCGTCCTGAAATTAAATAGACCAAAAGAGCAGCTATGATATGTCCTAACATACCGGCAAAAAAATAGAGATTAAATCGAAACGCACCCCAAGTACGCTCCAAATTTGTTCCAATCATATAGTAGAGATAAAGTGATAAAATAACAAATAAAATATTGTTGCTTGGCGGCTGTATAATAAAGGTTACAAGCCTCCAAATCTGTCCTCGGAGAATCTGACTGGCATCTAACGATAAATACCGATAATAAATCATCGGATTTACCATATTGATTACAAAACCCAGACAATACAGTCCAATAATATAAGTCATAAGGTTCTGAATCGCATATCTTCCAAATTTTCGCTCCAGTTTGTTGATCCACTTCATATCAAACCCCTCTTTCCGTAAGTATCATAGTATTCTCCTCAACGCACATTTTCCAAACCCTATCCGTCCCAAGAGGCTCCCGAACAGTCCAATGCCATCCGGGAACATCCTTTCCTATTTTCTCCAGCTTATCAACTATAATGTGTTCATTATAAAGATACCGCCACTTTTTGTCAATTGCATTTCTGCCCAAAATTTCGCCTAATTTTTATGATTTAACCATTGAACAAACTCCGGCATAGAGATTCCTGCTCTTTTCAGCACGTCTTTTACCGACTCGTTTTCCGAAAAATGGTGTTCTTTTTTTACACTTTCTACTTCTAATTCTACCGGTGAAACAGCCGGTATACAAAGTGTTTCCCCAATTTGCAGATTATAAACATCTACATAAGGATTTGCCTTTATAATATCTGAAACACCTACCCGATATCTTCTTCCAAGCTGATATAAGGTATCTCCCCGCTCTATCACATGATATAATCCATAACAGCTGTCAAAATTTCCTCTGTTCGAATAGTCCATGACTTTTTCCTCTCTCTCTTTCATATAGTATAATATAGTATATTCCTGCTGTAAAAAATGGTTTCCGAAATTTGGCGTTTCGAAAAAAACACAAGAAATATCTGCTTCTTTCGACATTTTTATACTATTTTAATTTTTCGATTGTTGAATTTTATCCCCCAATGCATTATAATAAGTTGGATTTTGCTAAATCCTGTCTAGCAATCAGACCATTTGTATTTGAGAGGTGTATTATGAATACAGAACAATTAAACAAATCAAACTACCGTCTAGGAATCGACATTGGTTCTACAACGGTAAAAATTGCTATATTAGATGATAAAAACCAATTAAAATTTTCCGATTATAAGCGTCACTATGCCAATATTCAAGAAACGGTCTCTCTGCTGATTGAGCAGGGACGTTCCGTAATAGGAGATATTACACTTTCTCCGGTTATCACCGGTTCCGGCGGTTTGGCACTTTCTAAACATCTGAATATCCCATTTGTTCAGGAGGTAGTAGCTGTCTCTACCTCCTTGCAGGACTATGCCCCGCATACCGATGTGGCAATTGAGTTAGGAGGAGAAGATGCAAAAATTATCTATTTTACCAACGGTATTGACCAGCGGATGAACGGCATCTGTGCAGGAGGGACGGGTTCCTTTATTGACCAAATGGCATCCCTACTTCAAACAGATGCCGCCGGCCTTAATGAATACGCCAAGCACTATCATGCAATCTATCCTATTGCAGCACGCTGCGGTGTATTTGCCAAATCCGACATTCAGCCCTTAATTAACGAAGGAGCCAAAAAAGAAGATTTGGCTGCTTCCATTTTTCAGGCAGTTGTCAACCAGACAATCAGCGGTCTTGCCTGCGGAAAACCTATCCGTGGAAATGTAGCATTTTTAGGAGGTCCTCTTCACTTTTTAACAGAATTAAAAGCCGCATTTATCCGTACTTTAAATCTGACAAAGGAACATATTATCGATCCCGAGCACTCCCATCTGTTTGCCGCAATCGGGGCTGCTATGAATTCCAATCAGCAGCAGAACATTCCCATTGCCCAAATGATCGAGCAGTTATCTAGCGGAATTCAAATCCAATTCGAAATCAAACGGCTAGAACCACTCTTTCAGGACGAAGCCGACTATCAGAGCTTCTCTGAACGCCACAGCGAACACTGTGTTACTACAGGCAATCTGTCCACCTATGAAGGAGACTGTTTTTTAGGAATTGATGCCGGATCGACCACTACAAAAGTTGCTCTGGTAGGGGAAGATGGTTCCCTGCTCTACTCCTTTTACAGCAGCAACAACGGGAATCCATTAAATACAGCAATCACAGCGATTAAACAGATCTATGAGCAGCTGCCTTCTAGTGCCTCTATTGTGTATTCCTGCTCTACCGGATATGGAGAAGCACTGATAAAAGCTGCATTTATGTTAGATGAAGGAGAAGTGGAGACCGTTTCCCACTACTATGCCGCCGCCTTTTTCGAGCCTGAGGTAGACTGTATCTTAGACATCGGCGGACAGGATATGAAATGCATTAAAATCAAAAATAAAACCGTAGACAGTGTACAGCTTAACGAAGCCTGTTCCTCCGGCTGCGGCTCTTTTATCGAAACTTTTGCAAAATCCCTTAACTATTCCGTACAGGACTTTGCAAAAGCCGCACTGTTTGCCAAAAACCCGATTGATTTAGGAACCCGCTGTACAGTATTTATGAATTCTAACGTCAAACAGGCTCAAAAAGAAGGGGCGGAAGTGTCCGATATTTCAGCCGGTCTTGCCTACTCCGTTATTAAAAATGCCCTATTTAAGGTAATTAAAATTACCGATCCAAAAGATCTGGGAGAAAAAGTAGTAGTACAGGGAGGTACGTTTTATAATGATGCCGTTCTAAGAAGCTTTGAACGGATCTCAGGATGTCATGCCGTCCGCCCGGATATCGCCGGAATTATGGGGGCATTCGGTGCAGCACTAATTGCAAGAGAACGCTACCAGCCTTCCAAAGAAACCACTATGCTGACGATTCATCAAATCAATCAACTTACCATCTCCACTACTATGGCTCGCTGTAAAGGCTGTACCAACAACTGCCTGCTGACAGTCAACCGTTTCTCTGGCGGAAGACAATTTATCACTGGAAACCGCTGCGAACGTGGAATCGGAAAAGAAAAAAACAAAGAAAAAATACCTAATTTATTTGAATATAAAAACAAGCGGATCTTCTGCTACGAGTCCCTTACAGAAGATATTGCTTCCAGAGGAATTGTAGGAATCCCAAGAGTTCTGAATATGTACGAAAATTATCCGTTCTGGGCAATATTTTTTAAAGAATTAGGCTTCCGTGTGATTCTCTCCCCGGAATCTAACCGAAAGATCTACGAGTTAGGTATTGAATCCATTCCAAGCGAATCCGAATGTTATCCTGCAAAGCTGGCTCACGGGCATGTAACTTGGCTAATCCGCCAGGGAGTAAAATTTATCTTTTATCCCTGTATCCCTTACGAAAGAAATGAAACGCCAGATGCCAATAACCACTACAACTGCCCCATTGTCACCTCCTATGCAGAAAATATTAAAAACAATGTAGAAGAAATAAAAACAGAAAAAATCCGCTTTCTCAATCCGTTTCTGGCTATGACCTCAAAGGAAATTCTGCTGCACCAGCTTATCAAGGAATTTTCTGCCTCTCACCATATCCCAGCAGAAGAGATCACAGAGGCAACAGAAAAAGCATGGGCAGAGATGGAAGCCGTTCACAGCGACATTCAAAAAAAAGGAGAAGAAGTTCTAGACTATATGGAAAAAACCGGACATCGAGGAATCGTTCTTGCCGGACGTCCCTATCACATTGATCCGGAAATCCACCACGGTATCCCGGAACTGATCAATTCCTATGGAATTGCCGTACTGACAGAAGATTCTGTCGCACACCTTGCTGAAGTGGAACGCCCGTTGATCGTAATGGATCAATGGATGTATCACTCCCGCCTATATCGAGCCGCCAACTATGTAAAAACCAGAGAGGACTTAGACCTAATTCAGCTCAACTCCTTTGGCTGCGGTCTAGATGCTGTTACAACAGACTGTGTAAATGATATCCTAAGTAAGTCTGGAAAAATCTATACCGTTCTAAAAATTGATGAAGTCAACAACTTAGGAGCCGCAAGAATTCGCATCCGCTCTCTTCTATCGGCACTGCGTGTCCGTGAACGGAAGCACCAGCCAAGAAAGATTGTAACAGCAAACTTTAACCGTGTTCTTTTTACAAAAGAAATGAGAAAAGACTATACGATCCTATGTCCGCAGATGTCACCGATTCACTTTGAGCTAATCGAGCCTGTACTAAATCATATGGGCTATCACTTTGAGGTCTTAGGAAAAACAGACAATAAATCTTCTGTCGATATTGGTTTAAAATATGTCAATAACGATGCCTGTTACCCCTCTCTTATTGTAGTAGGGCAAATTATGGAAGCCATTCTATCGGGCAAATATGATCTATCCAAAACTGCTGTGGTTATCTCCCAAACGGGAGGAGGCTGCCGGGCAAGCAACTATATCGGCTTTATCCGAAGAGCACTAGAAAAATCTGGTCATCCAGAAATACCCGTTATCTCACTAAACCTAAGCAAATTAGAAAGCAATCCTGGTTTTAGCTATACGGCTCCTATGTTAATTAAAGCCGTTCAGGCGATGGTCTATGGAGATGTTTTTATGCGTGTTCTCTACCGCATGCGTCCCTATGAAAAAGAACCCGGTGCTGCCAACCGCCTGCACCGCAAATGGGTGGATATCTGTATTCATTCACTTCTAAAAAATGGGGTGCACTTTGGAGAGTTTAAACGCAACCTTAAGGGAATCATTCATGATTTTGATACTCTTCCGATTACAGATGAAAAAAAACCAAGAGTCGGTATTGTAGGAGAAATTTTGGTAAAATTCCTTCCGGCTGCCAATAATCATTTAGTCGAACTTTTAGAAGCAGAAGGAGCCGAAGCCGTTATGCCTGATCTTTTAGACTTCTTTTTATACTGCTTCTACAATGCAAACTTTAAGGCAGAACACTTAGGTTCAAAAAGCTCTACAGCAAGACTTTGTAATATGGGGATTTCCGCCATTGAGTTTTTCCGCAAAACGGCAAGAGAGGAACTAAAAAAGAGTCGTCATTTTACGGAACAGGCCAACATCCAAGAACTGGCAAAATATGCAGAACCCATCGTTTCCCTGGGCAATCAAACTGGAGAGGGTTGGTTTTTAACAGGAGAAATGCTGGAACTGATTCATACTGGAGTGAACAATATTATCTGTACCCAGCCATTTGGATGCCTGCCAAATCATGTAGTAGGAAAAGGGGTAATCAAAGAGCTGCGGCGGCAATATCCTCTTTCGAATATTATAGCAGTTGATTACGACCCAGGAGCAAGTGAAGTAAATCAACTAAATCGTATTAAATTAATGCTGGCAACTGCTCAGAAAAATCTAAAATAAGCGATATGAAATTAAGAATCAAATATTAAAGTTGGGGGGCGATACTGGATTGAGAAGTGGACGCTAGAGTTGGGAAGCGATACGGGATCGAGAAGCGGACGCTAGAATTGGGAAGCGGTATTGTAATGCTGCTCCGCTCTACGGAAAGCAGAAAGTCTAAAGCTTCTGAATCCACATGCATCCAACCGGACGGATCGGGGTGCAATTCGCCCGTGCAGCGGGCTAAATACACCCCTTTT
>CAJUEI010000011.1 GCA_910585255.1 uncultured Lachnospiraceae bacterium | reverse complement strand
TAAGTCAGAATGATTTACTTCTCCATACCATAATTCAAATTCAAATGCTGCATAATTACCAATTGATTTTTGTTCCATCTCTGAGAATGTTAATTCTTCCGGCTTTCTTGGCAGCTTCTTAATTCGGATCTCTCCGCTCTTATCCAAAGGTACACTAAATTCTTTAAAATCAACTTCAATATTTTTTGACTTTTCATCTGACTTTAATTCGACTCTTCTTTCACTGCCTCTTAATTCTTCAATATAATCCTCTAACTCCTTTAGATTCTCCAAAAACTCTTTGGCTGAAGCATCTGTAGCCAAATCAATTTCTTTCAGTATATTCTCTACTGCTTTTCCAATTATTTCTACAGCTTCTTTTTTCGCTTCTAAATCAGAATCTAACGTCACCATTCCCTTTAAATCATCCAATACCTCCTTTATCTTTTCTACCGGTGTATTAGGTTTTTCTTGATCGGACGGTTGTTCTGATACAGAAGGTTCTTCTGATTCTGATGGCTCTTCTGATTCTGACGGTTCTTCTGATTCCGATGGTTCTTCCGATTCTGATGGTTCTTCTGATTCCGATGGTTCTTCTGATTCCGATGGTTCTTCCGATTCCGATGGCTCTTCCGACTCTGATGGTTCTTCCGATTCCGATGGCTCTTCCGATTCCGATGGTTCCTCCGATTCCGATGGTTCCTCTGATCTTTCTATTAATGCTTCCATTGCCTCTTTTAATGCTTGCTCAGCCTCATCCACTTCTTTTTGTGTTACTGTTTCCTTTGCCGCTATCTCTTTTGCATATTCCAGTGCTTCTTTCATTGCTTGATAGCTTTCTTCTGTATAAATGCTCTCTTCCAACTGCTCGGCTTCTTCTATCGTTTCTTTTAATTTTGTCTTCTCTGCCGCATTTGCCAAATCTTCTGTTTCTGTTCCAAAAAGCTTTAATTCTGACAGATTCCCATACCAGTTTCCATCATTACTAATACGGATATATCGATAATACCGATAATCAGATACTTCCAATCCCTGCCACTCTGCTGTATAAAGAGAATTTTTAGTCAAGGTATTCCACGTTCCAGTATAAGTTGTTTCATCAAAATCATTAGATCCCTGCAAATAAATCCCAACGCTTCTGCTTAAATAATCCAGGCGTCCCAATACCTCGCAGCGTCTTAAAGAAATCCCTCTATTTTCACCAAAATCAATAATAATATATGCCCCTGATGCACTGTCATCTGGGTTTCTGGCATCACTAACTGTTATGGTAGAATTATCGGTTATATTTTGAATCTCTTTAGCTATCTGTTCCTGTGTCTTTCTAACAGTACCCCCGCTATTATAAGAACTATAATAATACCGATTTCTTAATTCCACTGCATTTTTATCACTGGAAACCAATACAACCGTTCCATCTGTAGTTTCTGTTACATCTCTTCCCTCTTTTAATTCACCTGATTCGAAATAGGTATAATGAATACAGAAAATTGCATATTTGCTGGCATTATATTCTGCTGCTTCCTCTGTCAAAGTCACAGATGCAGTATATGTTAGATCTTCTTTTTGAATTACCTCTGCCTCCATGCCAGCAATTGTAACCGAAATTTCTTCCAATTTTTGTTTTGCTATAATCTGCAGTGTAATCGTATCCCCCGGCAATGCACGCTTTGGATAAGACTGTTCAAACTTACTATTTCCAATATGATTGGTAAGAGGTTCTGTATCTGCCCAAATAGATACTTCCCGAATCTTTGTTGTTCCAATTTCCTGCCTTACTCCATAAATACGAAGTTCTCCCACACTTAGAATACTTTCTCTGGCTGCATATTTACTGCTAGAATCCGATGAAAGAGAAGAAACTTTAAAATACCGATATGCATTTTCTCGATATTCTTCCTTCACCTCTAATTTTTCCAAATAATTGCTATATGGAGATTCTTCTGTTAATTTATCCCATACTTCCCCATCATTAGAACCCAAAATCACACAACCTGCCATTCTTGCCGGCCAGATATTACGTGGCTGAATGGCAAAACTGGATACTTTTACTCGATAAAGAGAACCAAAATCAATCGTAAAGTATTTCATAGTCAAATCCCCTGAAAATGTCACAGAATTATTATCTACCAAACACTCTGCTTTTCCTGTATCCAAAGAGGTAGATGCTAACATAATCGGGAAATTCAAACTTCCATCTGCTAGTAATGGATTTAATTCTTCCAAAGCCTCTGCTGTATCAATCAGCTTTTCCATTGCAGTATAATAGGTTTCTGATGAAGCACTTTCCAATAAAGCTAACATCTCTTCCTTAGCCTGCTCAAAATCCTCCATTGTTACAGATAAATAATCTTTTTCAAAATCAATTTCCTTACAAAGCCTTTCAATTGCATCCGTCCGATCCGTTCCTACCAAAATTTTTAAATTTACACTGCTTAATGTAGTTCCATCTGTTACAATCACATAGCAGTCATAACTGCCTGCCTGTGCTTCTGTCGGATTCCATCGAAATTCTCCTGTATCTGCATCCAACACGGCTCCGCTTAACCGATCTCCCTGCAGTTCATACTGCAAATTAGAATTATGTATGGTATTCGAGTCTGTTGCATGAAAATCATAAGAAAATTCTTCTCCTGCTGCAATAACTGCTTTCATAACGGATTTGCTGATCTGATCAAACTCCGGTGCAGACAATGCCTCTTCTGCTTTTACATTCAGCAGATCAAAATCCACTTCTGTTCCCTCTCCTAACACATTAAAATAAATTAAATGGGTTTCTTTTGGATACTGCCCCGCTGTCACGCTCTGATAACTTATGTCAAATACAATATACTTCCACTCTCCATGTGTATCCGGCAGCTGCAGCACATGAAATGGATCACAATCCATTTCTTTTTTCAGTTCTAATACGGCATTTCCATTTGTCCGAATCCGCAGCCCTACCAAAGAAGAATCTGCTTTTCGATTGATAAAAGACAAGTTATATACTGCAAACAAAGTATCACCATTGGTAGCTGTTGTCTGAATATAACGGGTTCCATTTGAATCACCTTCTACCGTTATCGTATCACTACTATCTACTACCTGATTTGTTCCATCCAAAATACTAAACTGTCTTTCCAATTCCCATTCATATTTGCTGTTTTCCGAATAAGATTCCGGCACATTTACCGCCGTATCATTTCCATTCAAAGCCACTTCCTCTGGAATATACAGCCATGCTCCTTCTGTATTATATTCCTTTAAATCGGTATCTTCACCAGAGCTTGTAGCATAATAAACAATACCATGTCTCTGCCGAAATGCCTGCATATAATAAGGTGCCAATTCCTCTAATTCCGCTTCCGAATAGCCAAGCTGATAGCAATATACATAATATAAATCCGCAAACTCTACTGGATACAGACGTCCTCTGTACTCATCAGACGGGATCGCATAAATCACTGCTGGATCATCAGATGAGCCTTTACTTGTTCTTGCAGGTGTCCAGTTGATATGATATCCCATATCAAACTGACAAAAATAATCTGTTGCCCTTAATATACTATTGTCTAAAAACTCATAAATTGTTACTGCATCACTTTGATCTGACACAGTTCCAACAGTTGGATCCACTTTTGTTCCCTGCGTTTCAATCATTCTTGCCAAACGAATCAATGTTCCTACATCGTCTCCTGCATGAGCCAAATCCCGTCCCATTTCAATAAGCTGCACATGCCAATCTGACTCTGCAAGTTCCTCTCCGCTTTCCTCATCTGTTCTCATCCATCGATAAACCTGTTGAATCGAACCTGTCTTATAAGGATCAGGTGCTGTTGCATTTACGGTTGTCCACTCCACTCGCTTTGCATAATCCTCTATATCACTTTTAAAAATAGCAGCAGCAATTGTTCCAGTCAAAGGAAAATTATGCTGATTCATAAATGCTGTATTAGTATTTAAAAACGTAGAAACGGATGGATCTACCACATTGGCAATAAATTTCTCGGTATCCGTTTCATTCCATGCCCATTCGCCGTCCAAATCACTTTCTGTATAGCGTAAAATCTCTGCTGCCATTACCATTTGATACAGCCCTTCTCCTGCATGAATATGAGCATCCGAAAAATAAGCATACTGATCGGGATCTAATTGTTCCCAGATGCGAATAATTCGCATTGCATTTTCCCGATACAATACATCCCCTGTAATTACATATAAAATCGCTTGTGTAAACGCCCGTTTTCCATCTGCTATTGCCCGATCTTTTGTCCCTTTATCATTATAAGCACTGCTTTTTGGCACATCATTTCCATTCTCATCTACTGTTCCGTTGTTACAGGAAAATTCTCTTGAACCATAAGAAGAAACAGCCATATTTTTATAATAACTATACCATGGCTCCTTTTCAGAGCGAACTTGTGTTCTAACATTTTCCAGTTGTTCTTTTGTTATTCCTACTCCTGGATGAATAAATCCATTTGTGATCATTCCATTTACGGTGACAATATTATTGGTCATCTCTGGAAGATCTGTACTATTTTCATACTGCTCCAATTTTGATAAATCCGCATCTGAAACGCTTTCCACTGTTCCATATAATTTTAATACATTCACATCTACCATATTAGTAGAATTTGCACCTGCTTTTATTCGAATCATTCGAAACTTCAGATCCTTTGAAAAAACAGTACGATGAATCGCATACTTCTCATTTGCAGATGTATTTTCAGTGGAAAAAATTCTAACAAAATGATCTCCATCATTGCTTGCCTCCATCTCCACTGTAAATCTGGTATCAGAAAAACCTCTTCTAGAATAAACACTTAACCCAGAGAAACAAAACGCCTTTCCTTCTCCTGCATAATAAGTTACAAAATCATTCTTTTTAATATCCTTTCCATCCCAAGCATTTTTCCCGGCATTTAAAGTATTATTCTCTGTATCCAGCCAGCAGACAATCGATTTATTCTCATCGGATATCAAAGAATCAATCGGTTCCATCACAAGTAGCTCATCATTGATCACTTCCGCCTTTCGATCAAAATAAACTTCTATTTCCGGCATCTCCTTATATACTGTTCCAATTGTACCTGCCTCTGTGGCTGTTTCCTTTGTATCATTTACTTCAAATGCATAGGTATAATCCCCTTCTGTTTTCTTATTTTGTTCATTTCCTGTTCTTACATAATCCTTTGACAACGGGGTTGTCATCATCCCGTTCTTGTCTTTCAGATTTAAAATCATAAATTCAAAACCTTCCTTGGCTACTACGGTCACTTTTACTTCATTTCCTGTCTTTTTGACAATCGCATACCCTTCGCACTCCAAAGCCTGATCTGCTTTCATCTCTTCTTCTGTCTGATATGTTTTTACCACTTTTCCATTCTGAAAACACTGATATTCTACCTGAAACAGATTCCCTGCTTCTTCCACACTTCCATATAATTTTAATAAACTAATATCCGTATCCGCTGCTAATGCCTTAAAACGGATATAAGGATATTTGATCTTTTCTTCTGTTCCATCTCTTACTATCCCATTTCTTACAACAGAATACTTCTCTAAACTTGTACCATTTTGTGTCTCTAATATCGTATGATAATTTTCTCCATCATAACTGCCCTCTATCACAGCCCGAAAACGATTATCCGAAAATCTTCGCCTAGAATAAATACTTACTGCTGTAATTGCAAAAGTTTTGCCATCCCCTGCATAATAAGTAACAGAATCATCTTTTTTACTGTCTACTCCATCCCATGTGCCCCAAGCATCCTCTTTTCCGCTGCTATCTATTGTCCCAATATGCAGTGTTCCATAGTTTGGATTTGTTTCTGTCGAACCTAACCAGCTTTTTACAGAATTTGCTTTACTGCTTGTTGATACATTATATTCATATGGTTCTGCTTCCAATAATATTTTATTTAATAATCCGTCCGCTGGTTCAAAATACGCCTGAATCTGCGGCATTTCACTATAAACCAATCCCATTTGAGGAGGAACTGTTTCTGTTGTTTGATTCTCATTTACCGTAAAAGAATAACTATAATTTCCATCACTGATTTTCTTTGCAGAACCATCGACACTCCTTTGATAATCCTTTGTTAAAGGCGTTGTTACATTTCCGCTTTCATCCATTAAATGAAGCATCATAAACTTATAGCCATCTTTTGCTACTGGTGTTACGGTTATTTCTGTTACCGTTCTTTTTACTTTTACATAGCCATCATAATCCAGCGTCTGATCCGCATCCATCGCTTCCTTTGTGTCATATTCCTTTACCTGTACCCCATCTTTAAAACAGTAGTAAGTCTCACTTAATAAATCGTTTGCCTCTTCAATGCTTCCATATAACTTTAATAAAGTTACATTTGTATTCACTGCATTTGCTGTAAAACGTATATAAGAATACTTAATATCTTCTTTTGTTTCACTTCTTCTTATCGAATATTTCTCGCTTTCAGTCCCTTTTTTCGTTTCCAAAATCGGATAATAAGTTTCTCCATCATAACTTCCTTCTATCAAAACTTCAAAACGGTCATACGACCAGCCCCATCTGGAATAAACACTAAGTCCTGCAAAATGAAAAATTTTACCATCTCCTGCATAATAAGTAACAAAATCCTTTTTTGTAATATCTTTACCCCCCCATCCATTGCTTGCACTGCCAGCATTTAATGTTGCATTTTCTGTATTAAGCCAGCTAGTAATGGAATTTCCTTCATTACTTATCTTCGAATCCGTCTGTTCACAGTTTAATATATCATTATTTACCAATTCTCCCTCTGGATCAAAATACACTTTTATTCCCGGCATTTCCTGATATACCGATCCAATTGTATTTGCATCAGTAGATGTTTCCTTACTCTCATCTACTTCAAATGTATAAGTATAACTCCCATTCGTCTTTTGATTTGTTCCATCTCCTGATTTTACATAATCTCTTGACAAAGGAGTGGTAATATTTCCTGATTCATCAATTAAACTCAAAATCATAAACTCAAAACCAGTATTTTCTGTTACCGTTACTTCCCTTTGTGTTCCCTCTGCTGCAATCTTGACATACCCTTCATAATCTAAATTCTCTTCGATCTCATCTTCTGAATTACATTCCTTTACTACTTCTCCATCTTTAAAACACAAAACCGTTACCGTCAATTCCCGTGCTGTACTCTCCAAAGCCGCTGTTTTTATCTCCTCTTCTGTAAAAACAGGGGTAACTATCATACTTTCTGAAGATTCCTGCACACTGGACTCTGTTTCTCGTATCATTGACTCTATTTCCTCTATACTAGATTCTGCTTCATAAATCACTGACTCCGCTTCCTCTACACTAGATTCCGTTTCCTGAATCACTGACTCCGCTTCCTCTACACTAGATTCCGTTTCCTGAATCGTTGACTCCGTTTCCTCTACACTAGATTCTGCACTAACCCCCTCTTTCTGTACCGTTTCCAACTCACCTGTTGTATCAGCAATTTTCTCCTGTATAACATCCATTTTCTCTTCTGTAACCAATTCCTCTATTGTATCCTGTTCTGTTTGTAAATTAGTCACTTCCGTTTCCTGCTGTATCATTTGTCCGCTCGCCTTTACCATTAAAATACCATCTGAAGCAGACGAAAACAACAGAACCATAACAAATAACCAAGCAAATGTTCTTTTCCAAAACCAATATTTCCCTTTCATTTACAAAACTGCCTCCTTCCTTTGTTATTTCTCTACCATACCTCTAATTCCATATTAACAATTCGTTCCTCTCCTCCTTCCAGATAACAAAGCGTCCCATGTTCCTCCTCATAAGCCCGTCCAAATACCAGACAATTCGCCGGTTCTATCCCAAGTGCATAATCCCCGGAAACCATAGATTTCCACTGCACCAGCTTAGGAAGCACCTGTTTTTCATATACAATCTGCACTCCCATTTTCCGTTTCGGATTCTGAACCGCTACCCGAACTCTTCCATCTGCTCCAGCACAGGCATCATGAAAAAACACCTGCTCCACTCCGCCATCCAAAGGCTCTTCCACCTGTAAAAAATCCTTTGCCTCTCTCTCCATCTGCTCCCGCAAAACTGTTTTACTGCTGTCAATCTCTATCTGACAGCAAGACTCTAAAAAAGGATAGGAAAAATTATAGTGATACAAAAGCAAAAAAGGTTCTCTGTTATATCCCATATTTCGAAACCGATCGGTAATCCAAATCTTCTTACTTCCATAAACTGTTTCGATTGTTCGCTCAAGCACAATATTTCCTTCAAACAATCCATTCGGCTCCATTACCCCGCCTACCAAAATATGATACATTCCATCCTTATCAAAATAACACTGTTCCCTTCTATGCCTTGCCGAAGTAAACCGCAGACTTCCATGTATCGGAAGCTGCCTTTTCCAGTCCATAGGTCCTACATTATCCGTTCCACAGGTAAATAGCATCCCTCCCATTACACTTCTATTTGAAAAAGCAGACTCCTGTGTATAGTTTCCAGAAGAAAGCCCATTCTTTGCAAGAAACGATAGATTTATCCCCCGATAAGAAAGTTCCAAAATATCCATACATTTATCCTTAGCAACCGAAAAGCAAAGCTCCCCATTTCGAATCTGCCAAGCCGAAAGCCCCTTTGCCGCTCCATCCTGATACTCCACACTCCGGCAAAAAGCAAGCTGTTCGATATTTCCTGTTTTCTTTAATAAATCCCTCATAAATCCCTCCCCATTAAATCTAAACCAAACCAACCTTCTTTATTCTTTTGCCAAAGGATATTCCGTACAAAGCAGCCGATAAGGCTCTTCATCTTCCTCAATCTCTGGAAAACGACCAATCGGCTCATAAAAACGATTGTCATTCTCATCATCATTACACATAGAAACTTCACCAAGCAGCACAGGTCCAGTCCCTGGCTCTAACTCAAAATCATGATACATCCCCTTATAAATACTAATACTCTCCCCCGGATGCAGCTTAATCTGTGTTCCTGCCGCTACAGTAAACTCCCTCCCATCACAATGCACCGTCACATCTGTATCCGCAAATGCACCATCCGGCATAGAATTATAAACCCGAATCAGCACATTTCCTCCCCCACGATTAATAATATCCTCCATCTTCACCCAATGAAAATGCATCGGTGCCATCTGTCCTTCCTTAATATAGAGCAGCTTCTCTGCATAAGTCTTTGTATACTTCTCTGCCATCTTTAAATTTCCATTCCGAAGTGTAATCAAAGAAAATCCCACCTGATCAAACTTGCCCAATCCATAATCCGTAATATCCCATCCAAGCCGATTTTCTCTAATCTCATCAAACTCATGCCCCTTCTCTTCCCACTCCTTTGGAGTAAACCCACAAAAAGGCGGCAGTGCAAAACAATACTTTTGAATCATAGCCTCCATTTCTTTTAATGCCCGATTAATCTCTGAACGCTTCATCTTTCCATCCTCCTAAAATTAAAAATAGAATCAAACCACTAAAATATCAAAAATCTTTTATCCATCAGCCGAAGCAATGCTTCCACATAATAGTAATCCGCATAAACAAAATTGACCTCCCGATCCGAAGTCCCATGATAAGACCCGCTGCACTTTTGCAGTATCCCATCCGTATCCTCAGAAAAATCACATCTCTTTTCCGTTAATACCGAAAAAAGCCGAAGACCTGTTTCAAAATACCCCTTTCCTCTTTCCTTTAAAATCTCCCCCAACTCCAAAAAGCCGCAAGCCGCAATCGCCGCCGCTGTACTATCCTCATATGCAGGCTCTGCAGGCTGATCAAAATCAATCGGTACTAAACACTCCGCATTTAATCTCCCCTTAAAATAATCCGCAACCCGAACCGCCGTATCAAGATATTCCTTCTTCCCAGTATGCAGATAAGAAAGTGCAAATCCATAAATCGCCCAAGTCTGCCCTCTGGTCCAAGAAGACCCATGCCCATATCCCTGCCCGCCATGCGACCGAAGGTAGTTTCCACTTTCTGCATCAAACTCAATAATATGCCGAACCGACCCATTCTCCCGAATAAAATATCTCATAGCTGTATCCGCATGAAGCATCGCAATCTGCCGATACCGTGGATCATCCAATTCCTCAGAAGCCCAATACAAAAGAGGAATATTAAACATACAGTCAATAATCGCCCACCCCCGATTTCTCTCTTTTGCTCCGTCCAATTCATTCCAAGCCCGAATAAATTTCCCAGCCGGATTGAACCGCCCTGCCAAAAGATTTGCCGCCAAAAGTCCCCGCCTCCTAGAATCCAAATTCCCCGTCAGCCGATAATCCGCTACTGCAGTAGGAAGCCACATAAATCCCACATCATGATGAAGCCCATAATACGCCAAAAAACAAGCATCCATCTTTTCCTCTGAAATCCGGGCAATCTCTGCATACCTCTCATCCTTGCCTGCCTGATAAAGCTGCCAAAGAATCCCTGCAAAAAAACCATTTGTCCACCAATTCAAACCATTATCAATTCCCCACTCCTTTGAAGTATCCGATCGATCATCATGTACACCATTTATCGCCATAGCAGGAATCTTATCCTTTGAACGTTCCCGAACCTGCCGATATTTCCGTTCCACCTTCTGATAAATCTCCTGAATCCATCCCTTTTTTTCTTCCTCCAATGTCCAAAACATAATTATTCTCCTTTTTTCTCTATTAAAAATCTTTCTCAAGCAAAAATCTTTCTCAAACCGGACGCCAGATACGAACCGCTTAGGCATCCTGCTGTTCCGGTTTCCAAAAAACAAGAAGTTCTAAACTTCTGCATCCCAGCACATCCAACCGGACAGACCGGGGTGCAATTCGCCCTTATGGCAGCCAAAATAAAACAGGCATACCAAAAGGTATCATCTGCCGCAACAAAACAGCTTCCCTCTCATACGGGCTAAACACACCCCTTTTTTTGCATACCCTGCATGAAAGCAGGATATGCAAAAAATCTTAGGTTTTCAAGCAGAAGTTAAGAACTTCTAACTTTTTTCCAAAGTCACTGCAGTCTGCCTAGGCGGTTCGCATCTGGCTGTTTTTTAACTCATGTTCGAATAATTTTTTCTCTTCTTAGTTGACTTCTTTTTGATTGACCTCTTTATTTTTTTATAGAACCATACTTTTTTTGGCAGTTAATATGTATTGCAGCAGAATCTGTTTTTTTCTGTTCCGAAGCCGAGAAACAGCCAGATTCCAAAACGACTGGCAGACTGCAGTGACTTTGGAAAAAAGTTGGAAGTTCTTAGGTTTCTGCCAGAAAATCCAGGATTTTTTGCATATCCTGCTTCTATGCAGGGTATGCAAAAAAAGGGGCGTGTTTAGCCCGTATTTCAGAAAGGATACGCCTTACGGTCGATAATATCTTTCCTTATACCAGGAACGTTTCGCCTGCCTTTAAGGGCGAATTGCACCCCGGTCCGTCCGGTTAGATGTGCCTATATGCAGAAACCTTAGAACTTCCTGCTTTTTGGAAACCGGAACAGCAGGATGCCAGCCGTTTTGGAATCTGGCGTCCTCCCCGGAAAAACTCCATATCCTGCTATCCTATTGCCCGCTCTATCACATTTTTCCCCTCCAAAATCCACTCAAAATATTCTATCTGATACCCCATTTCTCCCTCAGTCAGCAAAACCCCTTCCACTTTTCCATCTTTTCGATAAATCCGCACTTCATTTTCCCCCATCCCTTCTACTCGCTCAATCACACGTTCTGTTTCATAAGGCTCAACGACTGTAATATACCGTCCCACCTTTCCAGAAGTCCGAATACTATAAGTGATTCGATCATTTCTCTCATCTCCCGGAAATGCATCCACGCCAATACAAAATCGAAACCATAAAAACTCTTCTTCCAATGAAACTACTATCTCGCTTTCTTCCTTATGATCCACCGGGGTACAGGGAATAGCATATGGATATTCTTCTCCTTCTATTAATACACGCCCGTTTTGATAATCCCTCCCGATTCCATATCCGTTATCTAAATTTGTGGTTTGATATTTCATTTTGTCTAGCCGGACGATTGTACCGTCTTTTTTTTCAAATTCTGCATATCCAAGAAAAATTGCCTGCGGCGTTGTCACCGGATTTCCAAGTTCATCGGTACTATCTCCATTCCACACCCGAATTTTCAGATTATTTACTCCCGTAAGTGATACCTTATGTGTTTCTTTTCCTAGAATCCAGCCGTCAAATTCTCCATAAGCGGCAGCCTTTCCATCTGTTTCTATTTGATATTTTAGCGGTATAGTGTATCCGGTTCCGTCTGCTGCCCATCCTTTATATAACGCTACTTTTCCTGTCATCTGTATGGTTTCTTTTGGCCATGCTGTGTAAATATCGGTATGTAGAAGCCCCGGCACATTATAATTCGATCGTTCGCAGCGTACTGCTTCTATAGCATCTTCCTCCGTGAATATGGTGCAAAAAGATGCTTTGCTTTCTCCTTTTACTTGATACCAGTTACAATCTGTAATAAATTGTGCATCGGACCTTGGTTCTGTATTCATCTGTGGTGTATGAGAAAGGTGTTGTACGCTTTCTCCGCTGATTTTCTGAAATCCTTTTATTTGAAATAGACAGTCAAATTGATGTTCTTCTGCTCCGCATAACCTGTCAAATAATACAATATAGTCATCTGTTAATGCCATAATCCGCATCTGTTCTACTGCTTCCGTATGTCCGCTTACCTCCCCATACTCTGGTGTACCTTCTCCTGTTAAAACGGGCAGATAACAATGATTGAGTTTTGTCCGCTCTAATAAATCTTTTTTGGTATCTCCGCAATATGCCATTCCGCCATACGGAGGATATGTCCAAACTGCCTTTGTCTGTACTCCTGCTGCCTGCAGACGCTTTCCTGTATAAAACAGCACCCTTTTAGAATCCGCTGGAAGCTGCATTTTTTCATCTACTGTTACCATGTTTTTAGTAAGAGAACACTGTACATAAAATTTATACATAAAATGGGCATAGCCCCACCAGCAATTCTCAGGATTATACAAACTTCTTCCATATCGCATCACCGACAGCAGACTGGCAATATCAAAATGTCCATGGGCATATCCATGCGATCCATAGCGAAGCACTGCCTGTATCTGTTCTGAAAGTTTTCTGCCCTCCTTCTGGCTTCTCAGCATGGCAATTCCAATATTATCCGAATAGGCACAAATCGTTTCATTTCCCTGTTTTTTCTCCTCTGCTTCCTCTAAAGGCATCATACCAAATGCAATATCATGATATCCATTCCGCAAAATCACAGGAATATACGCCGGATCTCGATAATAAAAATATGCCAAATCATAAGTCGAACCCCAATGTACATCACTTAATTTCTTCTCATCTGAATCTGCAATGCCAAACATTACTCCACGATAATCCAGATAAGGAAGAACAGCATCAAACATATCTTTTATTCTGACATAATTCTTGGTATAAGCTCCCCGCTTCTTATTGCACATAGCAAATCGATACAGAAATTCCCCGCAAGCCCAAGTACTGTGTACCTCGTCATTATAAGGAATCGGAAACCATGCATCCACCAGATTATAGCCAAATGGACGCATTGCATGGGCAATATGCAGCATAATGGAAGAAACCCATGTATTATATCCTACGGAACACTCATGCCACCATCCGTCATTGAATATCCCATAACGAAACTGATCGACTGCTCCGCCATTTCCAAAGACAAACCGCTCAGCCCGTTCCATATCACCAAGTACCAATGCCCCATATACTACTCCTGTAATCTCAGATAACAGCCAATTTGAAATATGCCCTTCCCGAATATGATTATCCAGCATATCCATATAGAGCCGGATACATGATTCAAACTCTTTCTTTTCTTTTATACTCATACAACAAGAGTCATAAATCATATCATAAGCAAGAATCAAATGAGAAAAGAAATGTCCCTCCTGTACATAACTTTGGCTGCACCCACGAAGCCGCTTCGGATACCCTGTATTTAGATTGGAAAAATAAGAAAGAAATAATGCTATCTTCTTTGCATACTTCTCCTCCCCTGTTATAGAATAAAGGTAAGCAGAAGCCATAACGGCATCTTCTATCTGTGTTGGATAACAATAAGGTTTCCCTTCCTCTGGCATGTACACTTCCCAATTTTCAAACAAATCTACTAATTTTTGCACAACAGGCTGATAATTGGTATCCTGTGTCACTTTTTCCTTGACTGCCTGCCATCCCTCTTTATCGTGATATAAAAACGGATGTTCCAAATACTTCATTGTCTTTAAAAGTATCGTCTGTACTACCCTTTTCTTTCCCTGAGAAACTATCAAAATCTGTGTATCCTCATGCCCTCCGGCAACCATCCGCTCCCCCATTTTCATCCATATCTGAATCCCAGCCGTACCATAAGGCTTTAAAAGAATCCCTTCCCCATTTTCTTTTCTATCTGTTTCATTCTCTACTATCACCTGTGCTTTAATCGACTCCCACCCAAGGAACTGCTGTTTTGCAGATACCATCAATATTTCTTCTGTACAATTATAAATCTGTCCCTTATAGCAGATCTCCTCGCTGCTCTTTGCTGCCTGTCCTTTTACAGGCATATCGATATAAATCTGCATCCCTCTGCGAATCCATGCTTCTTTTATCTGATATCCTTCTGGAACAGAAAAAGAAAAACTTTTTACAAAACTCCAAATATTCTCCCTAGCAAGCTCCACAGAAAACTCTGAGAAATATACTTCAAAAACTGCCCTTTTTAACTCTCCCGAAAAGAAAGTCTGAAATTCCAGCTTTCTCTCTTTTCTCTGATGTGCAGAAACCTCTTGTACACAAGCAGAAATCTCCAGTTTTTGTTCTGCCTGTTCTATTTTACTATCCTGTCCTTTTTCAAGTATAAGAAACATGCCATCCCATCCAACCAAATCGATGGTTCTGTCATCCTGAATCAAAAAACCATGTTCTGTATATCCCTGTGCATCCTCTTTATAAGGATAGGAAAACAAAAGGAGCCCATCTGATTCTTCCCGCTGCCAATCCATTAAATTAATTATGTAGTTATCTCTATCCATAATATCACAATACCTCTCTTCCTATCTTATTGTGCCCCATTTCTTTAAAAATGGATAGTATTAAAACTAACAATTTCGATATTCTATACTTTTCTAACTTGTGATTATAAAAAATATTCTATATACTAGAAGCAACAAAAAGCAAACAAGAATGGAGATGTAAAAAATGAATGTATTTTCAAACCTGCTTAGCCCCAACAACAAGCTCACCAATTTCCTGCAAAAATTAATGTATGTAGGTTATCTGAATCTCTTATGGATAATTACCAGCTTACCTCTTATCACCATAGGAGCTTCTACTACCGCTCTCTACTATACTGTTCTAAAAATAGTCAGAAATGAAGAAGGTTATATCGCAAAAGACTATTTCCGCTCCTTTAAACAAAATTTCAAACAAGCTACTAAAATCTGGCTTATTATGCTGGCTGTTGTTTTTATGCTGACAATAAACTTTTTTTACTTTAGCAGCCAAAACAACAGCTTCTCCAGAATCTTTTCTTTTTTATTTTTAAGCCTTTTCTTTATTTTTGCTATAATAAGCAGTTATATCTTTCCACTGCTTGCCCAATTTCATATGACAAACAAAAATCTGCTTTGGACAGCCATTATCCTAAGCTTAAAAAATCTTCACTGGAGTTTCTGTTTAACCATCCTGTTTTGGTGCGGTTTCCCATTAATGGTTCTGCGTTTCTATCCACTTACTGTATTTGGAATCCCACTTATCGCTTTTTTTCAGTCCTATATTTTAAACAGAATCTTTAAACGCAGCTTTCAAATCCAAGAGTTTTACCAAGGGGAACAAATCCAACTACATATCCGTTAATTTATTACAATTTTTTCATTCTGAAATACATAGCCGAAAGTCAAAGGAAATGCTAAGCGAAAGCGAACCCGGAGTAGCACTCCCTTTGGCTTTCGGCGTCCCCATTTTCATAAAAAATTATTTTTCTAGCATTTGTATCCTAACATCTATCCCATCCATTCGATCCACCACCTCTACCTCTGCTCTTATATAAAACAACATAGGAACATCCTCTTTACATGGAAACATAGGCGTTGTTCTCCCCTTTTCCAGCCAAATCCTTTTTATTGGAGTAAGAAATTCTACTTTCATCAAAATCGGTTCATATCCTTCTCCATAAACCATATTGCCCTCTATCCAAGCTGACTGCATCACAATCGGCAAAGAAAACAATATCTTTCCTGTATAATCTCGAATCCGATCCTGCACCAAAACCTCCCCTGTCTTTTTTTCAAACCAAATGGTACGCTGATGCAGTCCCTTTTCCTTTCCATTTGGATGTGCTATCTCTAACGTAATACGATCCTTCTCCTTTGTTATCTGAATTTGCTTTACTTCACATACCCTAGGCACATCCAACCAGCCGCGATCCAAACTAAAATTTCCCGCATTTAAGTTAATTGTTTTTCCTGAACTTCTCATTGTCTTTTGTTCTTCTTTTGTTGCTGCAAACTGCACACATGCATGAGAATAGGAAGAAAGATGCCATTGTGTAGAAGCATCAAAATATCCCTCAATTCCACTGTCCATAATAACAGGAACATTATGATAATATAATAAGAAAGAACCCTGATCCAAATGCCCATGTCCTATTGGCTTTTCTGCTCCCATAACCGCAAGATAATTTTCTTTCTGTTCCTGCCCACTATAGCGAAAGATATAAATTCCAGAATCTGGATAGGATGCCGTTGACTGCAAAAGAAGGGTATTCTTTAAATCCATCTGATAGGCAGAAGGTTCTAAATATAATAAATTTTCAACTATTAATGATTCTCCTGAAAGTGCTTTTACTGGATATTGTGCCATTTTCCATACCTGATACATCTGATCCGCCAGCTTTTTATCCACCTGTTCCATCCATTCAATGGAAAGTCCATAGATTCCAAATTCTGTACCGCCGGAAAGCTTATGATCTCCAAAGGGCGGCGTTCCAATCCTCCCTCCAAAATAAGTATAAGGCGGTGTAATGGTATGAATCGTATAAGAAAACATATCCTTTAACCTAGTAGTAACAAGCCAGTCCTCCCCTGTTTCCTGCTTCCACGCCGCTGCAAAAGATGCAAAATGCTCCAATGCGGCATGATGATAACGAATGGATTCCGGCCATGAACCATCTGGATTCAAATTTACAGATAACTGTGCCTTCAGCACTGCCTCTGCATTATAAAGCCAAAATTTTCGATTTGGATAGTCTGAAAGTACCATCATCAGCAATGCCACTCCAATACACATATCCGTCTGCCAATTACTTGAGCCACGCTGCACTCGTTCCTCTGACATCGAAATCCGATCCCGCATATCCAGACAGTATCGTAAAAGATAATCTACCAGTTGATAAAAAAACTGCTTTTCTTCCTCTGAAAAAACGGCTGCACAGCGAATCAAAGAGTAGGTACTTGCTGCAGAACACATAATACGCCCTGCCTGCACTGCCCCATAGGCATCACACCCCTCTGGTCTTTCATTATAGACCATCCAATATTCTGCCCCTTGACAGAAATCATTTAAAAATACCAACATATCATATTTTGCCTTTTGTGCATATTCTATCTTTCCTTCTAATGCATAAAGAATGGCATTGCACTGCATATTTTTTGCTTTTTCATTAACAGGAATACTGCTTTTTCGGTTATAACAATATGTAAATTCTCCTATCTTATTTTTGTCCTGATCAAAAAACTCTAATTTCGCTATCAATCCTTTTCGAAATTTCCCATCCTGCTTTGCCCGAAAGAATAACGTATAACCGCTTGTTTCCTTTAATGGAATCCATTTTTCACATTCCACAACCCCCTCATCCAAAGGGGTAGGATTACACAAAAAAAGGGAACTCTCTCCTTCCTTACTTTTCTCCTGCCTGCAAATGGCATTTCCCTTTTTTTTAATAATACGCCAGCCAAAAAGCTCTCCATCTGAATTTTGTCCAAAATCCCCATTTGGTATTTCTACTTCTGGTCCATCTGCACAAAAAAGACGTATCCCTGTAATTTGAGTATGTCCAAGCCCTTCTTCTTCATTTTCCATACAAGGCAGAGAAAATGACAATTTCGCCTCTTTCGTTCCCTTTGGAGTACTTATATTTACCACACGGTCAGTATCTCCCCAGATATAAAATTTTTCATTTAATTCTTTATATTCATATGGTTTCCCGATCCATTCATACGCTGCCCTGCTTTCTTCCAGGCTTTCCTTTTGTGCAATTTCTTTTATTAATTGACATTGTTTTTGCACAAAATCCGTTTCTTCTCCTTTCTGTCTTATTCTGTCCAATTTTTCCTTAGGAATCAGCAAAATAGGCTCTTCTTCCTGATCAGAATATAATTTTTGAGAAAGCTGCATCCCTATCAATGCATCCACGGTATCTGCAAGCTGCTGCGGCAGTTCCTTATCAGAAACATTCTCTAATCGTTCTATCTGTTCTTCCAGCTTTCTTTTACATGTTTCATCATACATTCCAACCGTATTTTTACATACCGCTCCCTCCAACAACCCTTTTCCCTTTTTCAGTATTTCCTCTTTTCGATCCCTTCTCTGCTCCTCTGTCCATTTTGACATATCCTGCTTCTGAAACCAACTAATCGCTTCCTTTAACCCATAATGGCTATATACTTTCCCTTCCTCAAAAAAAGTAGGAACCATAGTATAACGATCATATGCAAACTGAACGGCTTCTTCTTCTCTTGGAAGCAAAAATTCCCTATTTCTGGTAAATCCGGGTTTTTCCCCATCCAATGCCTTCTTAGCCTGAATTACCATATCCATCAATGCATCTTTATCTGCCTTGCTGTAACAGGCATTGCTCTCTTCCATTAACTGTTCAGCCTGATACACTAAATGCTCTATCTTCTCTCTTATCCCTTTTTCCATTTTTTTCTCCATTTTTCAAGTCAAATCGGATATTCGCAATCCGCTTCGCTACTTGCTCATAACCTCCTGATTCTCTATCCATTTTCTATTCAGACAGCTTTGGCGATAAAAACTGCCTTCTGCCGCTCTTTCTAAACTCTCTATAAAAAGCACACTCTCTTATATCCGGCAGTTTGGCAGTAACAACCTGTGCCTCTTCTCGTCCCCCTTTTGCCAAACAGATCCCTTCTGGCGTAATCACTTCACTTGGAGAACGCAGCCCTTCTATTGGCATAGAAAAAGGAACTGCCATTGCACTTGCCACATAAACACCATTTTCATAAGCACGACAAGCACCATAGATCCATTCCCAGCCCCATGTAGGAGCAAGAATCAGATCAGCACCCATATCTGCCAAAGTCTGACAAGTCTCTGCAAACTGCATATCCCAGCAAATTGCAAAACCAATTTTTCCAAAATCAGTTTCTATCACACAATATTGATTTCCTTTTGTTAAATACTCCTTCTCCTCTCCTGCCAAATGTACTTTATCATACGTTCCGCACAATTCCCCCTTTCTGTTATAAAACAAAACAGAATTATACAGCCTTAATCCTTCCTTCCGATACACCCCAACTGCAAGATAACAATTCCCCTGCCTTGCCAACTCAGCATATTCTTTAAAAACATCACTCTCTAATTCTGATATCAGCTTAGTATAATCACCCTCTACTTTCTTAGGCTGCCCCGGAAAATTAATGGCTTCTGATGTAACAATCAAATCACACCCCGCTTTGATTGCCTCTTGTATCTGATTTCTATTCTGTATCAGCATTTCCTTCTGATACCGCTTTGCCTCTTCCATAGAATATCGAATTTCTTCTTTCTGAAACTGATACAATTCATTCTGCTTTTCCTGTATTAATCCAATCTTCATCCCTCTTAATCCTACCTCCCACCTATATCAAAAAAGGACTGTTACAAAACATAATCATTTCACAACAGCCCCTTTTTTAATTTATTATCATTCTTCCGTCCGAAGTACACAGCTGAAAGCCAAATGGGGTTCTATGCAGGGTCATCATTTCCCGTCGGCACTTAGACGCTGTACTTTAGCGTCTTATGTGCCCACTACGAGGAAATGCTAAGCGAAAGCGGGCCCGCAATAGAACCCCATTTGACTTTCAGCGTCCCCTATTCAACTTTCAGCATCCTCCATTCAACTAAATACTACTTACTTGCAAGAAACTCCCTCAACTGAGCAATCAAAGCATCTACCACAACCTGCCCTCCATTTTCCAATGCCATATCTGTATTTGCCTTAAGCATATCTTTCATTGTTTCATAAGTAACACCATTTCCATCTGTCTTAATTCCATGCAGCTTTACAATTTTAATCATATCTGTAACTGCAGTACATTGAGCAACTGCTGTAGATAAATCTATATCTGTTGTATCAAAATGGAATCCCAGCACAGGCATAGATGAAAAAGTAGAAGCATCATATTCATACTTTCTATATTCTAACGCTTCATCATCATATGCTGTTGAAATCAAAGCATAATTTGGATTCCATGTCCATCCGTAACCGCCAAAATCTGCACTATAATTAGTAAGAGTCGTATATGTGTTTCCATCTCCATATTCAAAGTCTTTTCCTTCAATTCCAAGCTGGAACAAATCATGTGCTTCCTGTGAACCAAACAACCAGTCTAAAAACCGCATCGTTGCTTCTATATTAGGAGAGTTTGCCGGAACTGCAAGTCCATTATTTCCAGAATAATCAACAGGAATGGCACCCGCTTCTTTCTCCCGAATCGAATCTACATAAATAAAGAATCCTACTGCATCTTCTCCAAGTGTATCCTCATAAGCAGTTACTTTTACATAATCATCCAGTGTTCCGACAAAGGAAGCTGCCAGACCATTTGCAAACGGTGTCTCTGCATCATTACAGCTTAAAGAATCTGGATCAATATAGCCGGCTTCCTGCCACCTTGCAAATGTTTCAAAACGTTCTGCAGGAAAGTCATACTGCCATCCTTCTGGAAAATCAGCAAATGCTTCATCTCCCTGTCCCTCTACCGCATAAGCCTTTAATTCATTATTTTCAATATAAGTCCAAATAGAAAGACCTGCACTAGAGAACAGCTGAATTCCGGCTTCACTAGAATTGCCATTCGGTCCTTCTATAACTTCTCCACGAATCGAAAGCTGCTGGAAAAATCCTCTTGCCTGTGTTGTTGCATAAGGAATCTTGCCACTGTCTAATGCTGCCTGCCAATACTGCTCCATATCATCATAACTATTCAAATTTCCATCTGTACCAATCCCCCACTCTTTTGCCCAATCTTTTCGATACCAAATAGTAGGAAGACCATTTCCATATACTTCATAAAGCGGAATATAACACATCGAATCAAACCATATATTCGATTCCATTGTCTCAGTCGAAAATGCCTTTGCAAGTCCCGGGTATTCCGAAGGATTATTAAAATATCCTGATAAATCTGCATAGTACCCTTCTGGTGCAAGATTTCGAAGCTGTACCCATGGTGCATCAAATACCAAATCCCATTCTGAACCAGAAGTAATCTCCAGATTTAACTTTTCTTTATAATCTGCATGTTCAATCCATGTAATATCCAATTCAATATTTAAGGTATCCTTTGTTTCTTCTAAATATTTTTCATATACGGCATCCCACCCATCTGGTTTTGGTCCTTTATGAAGAAACTTAATTGTTACTGGCTCTGCATTTGTTTGATTTGCAGTTGTCCCTGTCGAAGAATTGCTATTTGTGTTTGTTTCTGTTTTTGTTGTCTGCTGATTTCCATTTCCGCCGCATCCTGCTAATGTACCTGCAAGCATAATTGCTGCAAGAGATGCTGATAAATACTGTTTCATTCTTCTCATAATAACATCCATCCTTTTTTCTTTTTTCTAAGCTACGCTGCGTTATGCTTTTCTTGTGTATCTATCTTACCCTAACATTTCAAATAAAATCTACTATGCAAATTGATAAAAGAAAAATCTGTCACAAATTATACTTTTTTCTGTTCTTTCTTCCTATTTTAAAGATAATATTATTTACTATAAGAATTAACACTTTCCCTATTCTTTAAATTTCCAACTTTTTATAGTTTGAAAATTCCCCCTCTTCTATGTTACACTAGAAAAGACAAAAAATCACATAACTGCAAAACCGATCACTAGCATCCGTTTTGCCGCTTGCTTATTATCTCATTACTTCCCTAGAGTTCCACGGACTGCCATGTGAGAAGTTGAAATAAGACAAGCTATAAAAAATATACATAATCAGGAGGTTTTTATGAATTCCGCCCGCACAAAACTAACTACACTAAAGAATGAATATGCTCACAGTCTTTACTTTAAAAAGGTTCTTCATTCCTTTTTACTGCTTTCTTCCCTAATTTTTATTACTTTTCTTGCTACTGTTTTTATTTTAATGAAGAAAAACTATAATGATGCTTTATCTGATATGCAGGAACGCTCTATTACACAAGCACAAAGTATCAATCAGACAATATTAAAAGACATCCACAACTATGCACTCTCTCTACTGGACAATTCCATTATTACACAAGTATTATATGGAAAAGACTGGGATATTTCTCTTGCACTAAAACTTCAAGAACAATATGAAACATTAATGAACTGCAGTTCTTTAATTACTTCTGCCTATTTTATTAACTATCAAACAGAAACAATATTAGACGGATATTCCCGCACTACACTAAATAACCACTATGATCAGGATGTGATCTCCCTGCTCTCCGAAATGACACCCAGACGTAACCCTTTCATCTGCTATCCGCACTGCTTAAGTTATTTCCATACTGGTATATTAAGAAATAACGCCAGAATACTTTCTCTTATTTATTATCAAAACAAAAGCGGGGCACTGATTATCAATCTGGATTACGATAATTACTTAGAACTTATCCAGCCAACCAAAGAAAACTATATCGATCTCATGATCTTAAATAAAAATGGTCAAGTGATTGCTTCGAATAAAGAGGAACTGTTTGGAACAGACTTTACAGAAAATTCCATTTATAAAAAGATGTTAGAAAGTCAAAAACAAAACGGGCATTTCTCACATTCCTTTGAAAACAGTAAATATGATGTTTCCTATTTATATAATACCGATTTTGGTCTTTGTTATATTTCTACTCTTGACAAACAATTTATCTATCCAGAAAGTAAGATTCTTAGTTTTTTAACACGTTATACCTTTTTCTGTGTATTGTTATGTTTGGTGGTATCCTTGGTTATCAGTTATATTATTTATAAACCAATTCGCCATTTGAAAGAACAAATCGCAAGTTTTTCAAACGACAGTAAACCAGAACTTCTTTCTGAAAAAGATGACTTTTCTTATTTGCTGCAAAATTATCAAACCCTAAACAAAAAATTGCAAAATATGCGAGGCCATTATCTAAAAGAACAGGATGCGAAAACATTAAAACTACTTTTAACGGACAGCAATGCACCTTCCTCTTTTCTTCCACATTCCTTAGAGGAACTCAATACCAGTTTCGCTTATAAAAACTATCGTATTCTGCTGCTGAATCTAGATCCTTCTGCTTTTATAGAAGAAAATACCTCTGAATCTGCAATATTCAAATATATTGTAGAAAACATTGCACAAGAATTGTTATCCAAATCCTATTTTGTCCTGCAGATCGATTTAATCTCTGCAAACAGTGTATTTTTAATTAACTATAATGAATGTGAAGAAGTTCGATTAGAACAAATCTTAAAAGAAACACAGGAATGTATTCATCAACATGCAGAATTTACCTTTTCTGCTGGAATTGGAATGGAAGTGGAGGAATTAACCGATCTTTCTATTTCCTATCAAAGTGCCCTTTACGCACTTTCCCGCCGATTTTTATATGGTCCAGACTGCATCCGTTTTGCCTCTGAACATATGACAGAAGAACCGCAAAAACCTTATCCATTTGAACTGGACTCTGCAATTATGCAGGCAATTAAATCTGCCAGTCTTGCCGATTTTTCAGAACTTTTGGAACAATTTTTTAATGAAATCCGAAGCTTTTCAACGGATCAGATTCTTTATTTTATTATGCAGTTAAACTCTTCTATGCAAAAATTAGAATACAGTCTTTCTTTAGAAAATGTACAAAACATGGAGTACCGCCTTTTCAACCACTATTATTTTTCCGAACTGCAAGAGCTTACCAAAGCAAGAGGAATTCATGATATCACCCAGATTACAGAAATCCGAAACCATCAGTCTGGAAAAAAAGATTTGATTGATACCGTAATGGTACTTATTTCAGAAAATTTATACAATCCAAATCTTTCCGTTGGTTTTATTGCAGATCAGGTCCATCTTTCTGTCAACTATCTTCGGAATATATTTAAAGAAAGCACCAAAGAGTCTTTATCCGATTATATTAAAAAAGAAAAGCTTAATTTAATCTGCAAACTGCTTACCGATACTGATATTTCCCTAAATGAAATCAGTGATCAGCTTGGATTTACTACAAAAAATTACTTTTTTACCTTCTTTAAAAAACATCTGGATATGACTCCTTCCGAATATAGAAAAATCCATCAGAAAAAATCATAAGAGGGGGACGCTGGAATTGAGAGGAAGGTCTATTCCGGGTCCGCTTTCGCTTAGCATTTCCTCGTAGCGGACACATAAGGCACGAAAATACCGTGCCTAAGTGCCAACGGGAAATGATGACCCTGCATAGACCTTCCTCTCAATTCCAGCTAGTTCTATCTGCCTTAAAATAATATTGTTGCAAATCTACTGCTTTTCCGGTTTGAAATATACAGCCGAAAAAATCACCCCTTGTGATAGAAAATTTTATAAAGAAATATGCATCATTTCCTTTTTCCAAACCTCACATCCCTCTATATAATAAGGTTCTCGCTCATCCTCCTCTATACTTTGAAATACAATATTTTCCAAATAAACTCCTGCCACATTCCGTATATCCATATACCGTGCCCTGCTCCAGTCAGGATAATAATTTTCTGCCGTTTCTTGTGCAGGATAGTGCTTTCTGTCTAAAACTTTTGGATACTCTGCTGGAATTTCCTGTTTCTTTACTCCACCCACTGTAATATAACGCAGATTCTGTATTGTAACATCCTCTATCTTATGATTTTCTTCTGCATCGATCCGAATCCCATTAAACCATGGTGCACCCATCAGATCCTTTCCAAATCGAGTATGAGGCGTTTCCATTTCTTTACTATCCATCGCTATGATATTAGTAAAAAACAGATGTTTCATCTCCCCAATTTCGGGCATTTCTTTTAACTCCAAAGAACTTCCCAACCCCTCCGGCTCAAAGCGATTATTTAACAGAACAAAAATTGGTCTTGATACATCCCTCATTGTAATATTATTGACCAAAATCTCTGAAATTGTCCCTCCCTCTGTACACTCTATTTTAATTCCTTCTCTCCATACCCGCTTCATCGTACAATTTTCAATTACTACATTTCGAATTTCTCCTATTGATTTTAACCCAATACGAATTCCTGCACATAAAGAAGAAAACTCACAATTACTAATATGAACATCCTTCACAGCATACTCTTTACTTCCAGCCTGTAGACATAAATTGTCGTCTGTTCCTGTAATACTGCATCCATTTACAAAAATATGAGAGCTGCCGTCAAAGTCCAGTCCATCACCGTTATAACGCTTTTCATTTCTAATTTCTACATTATTTACCCAAATATAAGAGGAATCTAAAAACGCAGTTGTCCATGCTGCTGCATCAAAAAGTTTTAAACCAGACAAATAAATATTTTTGCATCTTAAAAACCGCATCATCATCGGTCTTTCTTTTCTTCCTATATTAGGAAAAGCCTCTGCATTTCCATTTAACATTCCTTCTCCAAAAATATGAATATTTTCCTGATCACAAGCATAAATCCAACAGCGATCCATATCCGATTCATTTCGGTAACGATTATAATGTGTATCTTCCCCATAATCTGCAATATCAGGACTTGCCAACAAAACAGCCCCAGCATCAATTCGAAGTGCTACATTACTTTTTAAATAAATCGTCCCACATACAAAAACGCCTCCGCTGATTTGAACAATTCCACCCTCTTTGCTGCATCGATCCACACAATTTTGTATCACCTCTGTATTTACAGTTACTCCATCATCGATTGCACCATATTCTTTAATATCCAGTTCCATCACACCAAAACCTCCAAAATTATCCCTATAAACAGCGGGTTTCAAACCAGTCAAAATCTGCATATTTCCCAAATCCAGTCAAATCCTGACAGCATATTCCAACCATAGTTCCAGTAAACCATCCCTCCATACATGCTTCATCTGACAAAAAACTTCCATCTATCTGATCTGCAATTTTTTGCCATTCTCCCCCTTCCATTTGATAAAAAAAGGAAAGAATCCCATGCTTCATCACAATCTTTAAATAAATTGGAATTTCGGATGCAATTGACAGATAATCACTTAGATATTGATACTTTTTATTTTCTGCCTTTAAAAGGGTAATACATTTTCCGCAGTCTTCATCATAAGAACTATGAAGATAAAAATAATTATCTGTATCATATAAAAGAATTAATCCCGCCATCTGCTTAAACACTTCTGGTTCAAATTCTAATTTTGTTGTGATTTCCATATCAAATTCTGTTATTCTAACCGCAAGTAATGTTTGAGAAAACTTAGAAGACAATCCGCTTCTTCCATACATTCTTAAATATCCGGGACGTGCCTGCAAAGAGATATATTCTTCTGTCATAGGAATTCGTAAAGACTGGTATTCCAATGACAATTCTTTCTGATCAAAATCATCCCGAAATACTCTTTTCTCTTCTGTTTCTTTTAAATCCATTTCCTTTGCTCCAACCGGCATAGGCACATATTCCTGCGGCACAGTTCCCCCACAATCCAATACAAGCCAGTCATCTTCTGTCCATCTCATTTTCTGTATAGCCGTTTCTCTGCCAAGCATATAACGTCTGGCACCAGCAAAACGAGGGGCATCCAAAGGATTTCTCTGTTCCAATGCCCGCCCGCACAAATGTACGGCATACCACTCTCCTTCTGGAGTTTCTACCAAATCACAATGTCCCGCCTTCTGCAGCAAAATATCGCTATGATGTCTGGAAGTTAAAATAGAATACGCCTCATGTTCCTCTTCCCTTTGCATAAAATCCGCACAATACATTTCATATGGTCCCCAAATACAACGGGAACGCTGTATAGTCTGTCCATGCAGTTCTCCTGTTCCCGTATCAGCAGAAAAAAGATAATACCATCCATTTCTTTTTAAAATATGAGGTCCTTCCAAAAAAATATGATCAGCCTTATAGATATCCCGAATGGGTCCTTTCATTTTTTTCTCTATTGGATCATATTCCTGCAGCACAAGACGCCCCGCATACTTTTTCGGCACTCTATGATCTGTTACCATACTGACCAGATATTTTTTTCCATCCTCATCATGAAATAAAGAAGGATCAAATCCAAAATTATGCAAAGCAATCGGATCTGACCATGGACCTTGTATATCAGTTGCCATAACCAAATAATTATTGGTATCATACATATTGCAGTAAAAAGATTTTACTACGGTATATAAAAGATAAAACACCCCTTGATCATAGCTAAGACAAGGTGCCCAAACTCCTTGGGAAGCACCTACTCCGCTTAAAGATAACTGAGAAATCCGATTTAAAGGATAAGGAAGCAGCTCCCAATGAGCCAGATCCGTAGAACGATGAAGCCGTATCCCTGGCCACCATTCAAATGTAGAAGTAGCAATATAATATTCCTCCCCCACTCTGACGATAGATGGATCGGGATGAAATCCCCTAAGAATCGGATTTCTAATCCACCTCTGATCAGATGAAAAAGACTTATATACATCTTGTTTTTCTAAATCATTCATCATAAATTTATTTTCCTCTCTAAATTTTCCATACTAAAAGGTTTCGCACCCAGCCATTTCTTGACCCCAGAAAAAACAAATCTTAAAACAATCTCTTGAAACAATTTCTACCACTATTCACCAATAACAAATCTTGAAACAATTTCTACCTCTATTCAGCCAACAGCAAGAGGCGGTTTGCCGGTTTCCTTTCTCTGCGACTTCGGAGAATGGTTAGAAAGTCTTCGGCTTCTGTGGAAATACCTAGAATTTTTTGTACATCCTGCTTCTATGCAGGGTGTACAAAAAAAGGGGTGTGTTTAGCCCGTATAAAAGGGAAGAGGCTGCCTTGTGGCTGATAGCCTCTTCCTTACACCAACCATGTTTTGCCTGTGATACGGGCGAATTGCACCCCGGTTCGTCCGGTTGGATGCACCTAATCCAGAAGCCATAGACTTTCTTACCATTCGGAGCGGAGCAAAGAAAGGAAACCGGCAAACCACCTCTTGCATCCGCTCCGGTTTCAAAACATCTGCTTTATTTAACCCTTTACCGATCCAACCGTCAGACCTTGTACAAAATATTTCTGCAAAAAAGGATAAAGTAAAATAATCGGTCCAGTAGAAACCACAACCGTAGCCATTCGATAAGCATACGTTGGCAGTGTCATAGCAGTTAGCCCAACTGCTTCAGCCGGCTGATTTGCTGCATAATTCACCTGCCGCAAAATCCTCTGAATTAAATACTGCAAAGTATAATACTGACTATGGTTTGTATCAATATAAAGCAGACAGCGATACCATTCATTCCAGTAAGAAAGTGCATAAAATAATCCAATCGTAGCAATCCCCGGAAGAGAAATCGGCAATATAATCTTTACCAATATCACTAAATCATTTGCTCCGTCAATTTTAGCCGACTCTGCCAGTGCTTCCGGTATCCCATTAAAGAAATTCCTCATCAATAAAATATTCCATGCATTACATAGAGAAGGAATAACCAACACTAACAAAGAATTTTCCAAATGCAGCGTTTTTGTAATTAAAAGATAAGTTGCCACTAATCCGCCATTAAAAAGCATAGTAAAATAAATAAACAATGCCAATACCGTTCTGCTTTTAAAATTCTTTACACTCATTGCATAAGCTACACCGCAGGTAAGTGCCATTGATAAAAAAGTCCCTACACAAGTTGTACCAATTGTCACCAGATACGCCTGTGGAATATCAGAGCTTACAGCTACTAATTTATAAGCATCCAAGGAAAATTCTCTTGGCCAAATCGAATATCCATATGTAGTAAGTGCCTGTTCTTGTGTAAAAGAAGAGGAAACAACCAAAAGAAATGGAATCACACAAAGTACCGAAAAAATCAAAATAAATAAATAAAATCCAATATTCATCACCTTATCACTGGTTGTCATCTTAATCTGTGCTTTTGCATTTTGTGCCTTTGCACTCTGATCGGAATAATTTTTTTTCTTTAACATAGTTATCCTCCTTAGAAAAGTGCGGAATCTTCATCCAATTTTCGTGTCAGTGAATTCGTTACCATAACAATTATAAATCCCATAATAGACTGATACAGACTGACTGCAGCAGATTGTCCAATATTAGTCGATTCTACCAACATTCTATATACATAAGTATCAATTACATCTGTTGTTCGAAACAGCATCGAATTCGAACCAACTAAATTGAAAATCATACCAAAATCACCGTTAAAAATTTTACCAATATTCATAATCAGCATCATAACTATCGTACTCTTTAACAATGGAAGAGTCATATAACGGATACACTGCCCTCTGGTTGCTCCATCCACTCTTGCTGCCTCATACATTTCCTGATCAATTCCGGTAATTGTAGCAAGATAGACAATCGAACCATAACCAGCCCCCTGCCAGATTCTTAAAAAAGTTAAAAATGCAGGCCAAATATCAGCATTTTGATAAAAATTAATTTTTTCAAACCCCAAAGACACTAAAATATTGTTAATAAACCCATTATTCGTCTTTAACAATGCTTCACAAAGCAATGCAATTACTGTCCATGAGATAAAATGAGGAAGAATTACAACAGACTGTGTTATTTTTTTAAATAATCGCCCTGAAATTTCAGAAAGTGCAATCGCAATTAAAATAGAAACTACCATAGTAGATACAATAAATAATGCATTTAAAAAAACCGTATTAAAAGTAACTCGGAAAAATGCACTTGAACCAAAAAATGCCTGAAAATTCTTTAATCCTACCCAATCACTTCCAAACAGCCCTTTAGCTGCCTGATATTTTTTAAATGCTGCCAGCAGATACACCAAAGGGCTGTAAGAGAATACACAAAACCAAATAATTGCTGGAAGTGCCATCAGACAAAGATAAGGATTGTTCTTTACATCATAGATTAAATTTGCCAAAAAACCACCGGACTTTTTTGCTTTGTTTTTTTTCATAAGCCAACACCTCTTCTTTTATTTTGATATTATTACCTTATCAATTTTTACAAAGAAAAAAAATCCAAATAGTAATGTTTCTTGTTTTCTTAACATTTTATACTATTTTTTTAACCAAAAACCATTTCTATTTTTACTTTGATTTTTAACAATATCCAATCATGCCGTTTTCGTAGTCTATCATTATTTCCCGTAAATTTTTTATATTATCTGAAAATTCTGAGCTAATAACAACCAATTTGCATAAAAAAATTGCATAATATTCCAATATCCGCACCCTTCAAGCTGATATTCCTTTATCAAATCAAATTTTGCCTGCAGACTTCTTACATCTTCAAACCAAACTTCATGCATCCTTTCATCTCCATAATAAGTAAACCACGGTGACTGTGCCGTCAGATCAAACTGAATCGGAACCCCCTGTGCAACAGCAATCCGTACCGCTTCTATATTCCCAATTGTTTTCGCACTTGTCACTCCTTTTTCAAATGGCAGCGGCCAGTCATATCCATAATTTGGGATTCCCATCCGAATCTTTTTATTCGGAATTTCCGTTACTGCATAATCCACTACTTTTCTTACCATATGAATAGGGGCAACTGCCATAGGCGGTCCATACTTATACCCCCATTCATACGTCATAAGCAATACAGAATCCGCCGCTTCTCCCAATGCCCAATAATCCTTTCCTTCATACAACAGCCCACTCTGTGAAGCAGATGCTTTTGGTGCTAATGCAACAGAAACCGTATAGCCATACGTATGCATAACCTGTGTAGTTTCTGCTACAAAAGCAGAAAATGCATCTCGATCGGATGCCAAGATATATTCAAAATCAATATCCAGCCCACGATATCCCTTTTCTGCCATAACAGCTAAAAGCTGACTTCTTAAATTTTGTGCCGCTGTCTTATGATTAACAACTGCCTGAATTAAATAATTATTAAATTCTCCGTCTCTTCCCAACGGTGTAAGAGTAAGAACGGCTTTTACCTGATATATCTTTGCTAATTCTATCATCCAAGTATCGTCTAATGCCGGCGGCAGCAAATTGCCCTCTGTATCAAATCCATAGGAAAATATCAAAAGCTCCGAAAGAAATGGCAGTGTTTGCTGGAGTACCCACCTGCTGATAAACGGATACGCATATCCTGCTGCTACCAAACAAGTCTTTTGCTCCCTATCTGTTATATTAGTTGATTTCTCAATAAAAAGTGCCTGCCCTACTGCAAGTTCATAGGGATATACCAATTGATTCTGCCGAATAATCTGCTCCGCTGATACCCCTGTTGCAGCAGCAATACGGTCTACACTATCCCCTTGTTTTACTATATAAATATCCATCCGCTCTATCCTAAAAATTCTCTAATCTTTATATTTCATTGATATGCTGTTTCTATAAATACTGATCAAAATATAAAAATCAGACCTATTCATCAACATTATATGTTAAAATACGCTGTATATGTAAAACTTTCCATTTCTATAAAAAAGAACTTCTGCAGAAATCTGCATAAAAAAATACCTGTTATACACTTTTCTGTATATAACAGGTATCCATTCTTCTCCATCATACCTTCAAAACTGCACATTGTTCCTTCCGCTTCTCTTCTTCTTGGTCAAACCCTCGACCGATTAGTAATAGTCAGCTCCATCTATTAC
>CAJUEI010000010.1 GCA_910585255.1 uncultured Lachnospiraceae bacterium | reverse complement strand
GTAATGGAATTATCTTCATTGATTGCAACTTCTATTGTCGTACAGAATCCGCCTAAGGCTTCATCCACAGCATTATCCACAATTTCATATACCAGATGATGAAGACCTTTTTCGGAGGTGCTGCCAATATACATTCCCGGTCTTTTCCGTACAGCCTCTAACCCTTCTAATATTTGAATTTGATTTGCTCCATATTCTGAACTCATGTTTTTCCTCCAATTGCTCCGTTTATAATATGATAGGTTCTATTTATCTCAAACCGGTTTGCAATAAATTCTTCCAAACCAGTGCAGGTAATAATGGTCTGAATCTGATCCAGACTGTTGAGAAGTTGATTCTGTCGATGACTGTCCAGTTCGGATAATACGTCATCTAATAAAAGAATTGGCATATCGCCAATCATTTGCTTTACTATTTCAATTTCGGCTAGTTTTAAAGAAAGTGCCGAAGTTCTCTGCTGCCCCTGTGAACCGAATTTACGGATATCCACATCACCAATCAGAAAGCTAATATCATCTCTGTGTGGTCCGACATTGGTGGTTCGAAACCGAATATCCCGTTCTCTTGCTTTTTTTACTGCTGTTTCAAATTCATCTAAAGAGACATCGGGTTCATATCGAATGTGAAGTTCTTCCCGGTTCCCTGACAGTTTTTTGTGAATTTCATAAATAATAACATTTAATTCTTTTAAAAAATGGGTTCGCTGTTCCATTAATTTTTTCCCATATTGTATCAGCTGCATATCCCAAATATC
The DNA here is from genome assembly GCA_910585255.1 of uncultured Lachnospiraceae bacterium. GTDB lineage: Bacteria > Bacillota > Clostridia > Lachnospirales > Lachnospiraceae > MGBC114844. The sequence continues at coordinate 33,024 of CAJUEI010000010.1, read as the reverse complement.
CAGTGTTTCCATAAATTCTGGACGTGTTTCTAAATTTTTTAAAAGCTGGTTTCTCTGCATTAGAGCTTTGTTGTAATTTACCAAATAGTGAACATAGATTTTGTTTAGCTGACATAATTCCATATCCAAAAATTTTCTGCGTTCTGCAGGTCCGTTTTTAATTAAATTCAGATCTTCTGGTGAAAAAAATATTAAATTGACAATTCCGAACAGTTCGCTTGCTTTTTTAATAGGGATTCCATTAATGGCAATTCCCTTTGGCTTTTGTTTTTTTAGATGAATATCAATTCTGTAGGAAAGTTCTGATTTTTTCACTTTTAATTTAATATGTGCTTCTTCTTTATGGAATTGGATCATCTCCCTGTCTTTGCTGCCTTTATGAGATTTTGCAGTACCTGAAAGATAAATTGCTTCTAGGATATTCGTTTTTCCCTGAGCGTTATCACCATAAAGAATATTGGTTTTAGCATCAAAGTTTATTATTAAATTCTGATAATTCCGAAAATTTTCTAATTCCAGCGATTCAATGAGCATTGATTCTAATCTCCTGTTCACGGAAAGAAATGGTTTCTCCTCCATAAAGTTTTTTGCCCCTCTGACGCTCTATTTTGCCATTTACGCTTACTTCTCCATTCTGGATTACATATTTAGCCTCTACACCTGATTCAACGAATCCTGCGGCTTTTAGGGCTTGTCCCAGCTTTATAAATTCCTCTTGTAATGTGATATATTCCATCATATTCTCCTGACTGCCTGTTTTCAAGGCTTAATTTATAATAAAACTTATACCGCTGCATTAAAATTAACCGGAAGGATCAGATAAATATAAGTTTCTGCTCTGTCTCGGATAATACAAGGTGCCTTAGAATTCATCAGATATAAATTTACTTCTTCTTCGTCAATAGCTCGGAGCGAATCGATCATAAATTTAGGATTAAATCCAATCATAATGTCTTTTCCCTCTTTTTGAATATCAATTTTTTCATCCATTGAGCCAATTGAAGAACGAATTTTCAGTTCCATTTCATAATCGGTAATATTTAAAATAATAGGTTTCTTTTCTCCCTCTTTTATTAAAAGAGTTGCCCGATCGATGCAGTTTAACAGTTCCTTTTTGTTAATGGTTACTTTTGTTTCATAATCGGTTGAGATCATTTGGTTAATTTTAAAGTATTCTCCCTCGATTAGACGAGAAACGACAATAGTTTGATGAAATTCGAATAAAATATGATTTGTTGTAAAATAAATACAAACTTCATCTTCTAAATTTCCAGTTAATATTTTACTGATCTCTGATAATGTTTTGCCTGGAACAACTGCTTTTATTGTCTCATATGTCTCTTTTAGAGTAGTATTTCGTATTGAAATTCGGTGTCCGTCTAAAGAAGCAACTTTAAGTGCAGTTTCATTTACTTCGAACAGTTCTCCAGTTAATAATTTATTTGTATCATTATCACTGATGGAAAAGATTGTTTTTTGAATTAATTCTTTTAGTGTAAATTGAGAAAGGCAAATATGTTGGGATTTTTCAATATAGGGCAGTTTAGGAAAATCATCACCTTGTTTGCCGGAAATATTAAATTTTGCTTTCTCACAGGTAATATGAGTTGTAAAGGTTTCGTCTGTTTCTATAGTGATATCACTATCAGGGAGTTTACGAACAATTTCGGAAAAGATCTTTGCATTTAAGGCAATAATCCCTTTTTGTTCGATCTCACCTGATACTATTGTTTCAATCCCTAATTCCATATCGTTTGCAGTTAGTTTAATTTCATCTGTTGAAGCATCTAATAAAAAACATTCTAATATTGGTAAAGTAGTTTTTGTAGAGACTGCTTTAGAAACAATATTTACTGCACAAAGCAGATTAGATTTACTGCAGATTATTTTCATTGTGCATAACTCCTTCCGTAGTTGATAGAATGAGGCGGGGTCCTATATATATATATATGGTGTAGTTTATAGTAGTAATAGTAGTAGGGGATGTTGATTTGTTGATAACCCTTAAAAAACCTTTATTTTCAAGGAAAACTCATGTTTATAACTATGTTGAAAACGTGTTGATTATATGTTCATAAAGTGGGAGTTATCAACATGCTAAAAAATGGAAAAAATTTACAAATCGAGTTATCAACACCTTATCAACACGATATCAACATACTTATCAACATTTGATGTTCATCCTCCAGTACTAATTTTTTTCTTTAAAACGTCAATCGTGTTTCTTGTACTCTCATTGGTCTTCAGATCTTTATCAATTTTTTTACAGCCATTAATAATAGTAGAATGATTACGTCTTCCTAAAAGCAGTCCAATCTGTTTTAATGGCATATCTATAAAAGAACGGCATAAATACATTACAATTTGTCGAGGATACACCAATTCCTTGATTCTTTTTTGAGAAATAATATCAGCCGGTGTAATACCAAAGTGTTCTGCTACGACTTTTAGAACTAAATCGGGTGTAACTTCCTGAGCTTCATTTAGAGAAATGGAATCCTTTAAGACTTCCTCTGCGAGTTCTACTGTTAATTTTTGACTAGAGAGAGAGGAATAAGCGTGTATTTTGGTTAATGCTCCTTCTAATTCACGAATATTAGATTTAATATTATTTGCAATGTATTCAATTATCTCATTGTCGATTCGATAGTTTTCGAGTTCGGCTTTTTTGTGAAGAATTGCCATCCGAGTCTCATAATTTGGGGATTGTATATCTACGGTAAGTCCCCATTCAAAACGGGAACGAAGTCGTTCTTCTAACGTTTCGATGTCCTTTGGTGGTTTATCGGAGGAAATAATAATCTGCTTTTTGGATTCGTGAAGTGCATTAAAGGTATGAAAAAATTCCTCCTGTGTTGCTTCCTTTCCTATAATGAATTGAATATCATCAATAAGAAGAACGTCCACATTGCGATACTTTTCACGGAATTGGATCGTAGAAATATCGTCTTTTTTTCGAATGGCATCGATAATTTCGTTTGTAAATTTTTCGCTTGTTACATAGAGAACCCTAGTCCTTGGGTTTCTTTCTAAGATAAAATGTGCAATAGAATGCATAAGATGTGTTTTTCCCAGTCCAACACCTCCATAGATAAAGAGAGGATTGTAGATTTCTCCTGGTGATTCGGCAACTGCTAAAGAAGCGGCATGGGCAAAGCTGTTGTTTGTACCAACAACAAATGTGTCGAAAGTATAGCGAGGATTTAGATTAGCGGTTGCATTATTATCGCTTAAATTGTCAAGTTTAGAGGAAGCAAGGCCATTTTTTCCTTCCAGGGCATTTTGTTCCTCTCTCAGAATATCGTCCGGCTTTATGAAGTGCAGTTGATAGGAAATTCCGGTAATTTCTCCAATGGTTACAATAAATTGTTTGGAGTATTTTTTTTCGATATAATTGGCATGGATTTCGTCTGCGGCCAGTATAGTTAAGGTATTGTCTGTTATGTTATGGACCTTTAACGGTTTTAGCCATGTGTTGAAGGAAACATCGGAAATATCATATTCATTTTTCATTGTTTCCAGAATTTCATCCCATTTTTCAATAACTATGTTACTCATGGTGCTACTCCTCTTTTTTATAATGTCAGAAATCAGTGAAAAATTAACTAACTTCCGGCATTTTTTCTATGGTACTAATTCGGACATTTTATTGAAACGTACATATCTATATTCTATACCAATATGCGGTTTTTTTCAAGAATTAAATTGAAAGTAAACATATTATCTACATTTTTATATAGAGAAAAAGGGGGAAATGTTGATAATGTTGATAGTGTTGATAAGTTATTTTTTTCATGGAATATCAGACGCCGTTTTTTGATGAAAAAAAAGTTATGAACACGTTATCAACAAATTATCAACATGCATTTTTTATTTTGTTGATACTGTTGATAACTTTATCAACAATATCAACATAGATAAATACTAATAAAAGTGGATGAAAAAAAAAGTTATGAACACGTTATCAACAAATTATCAACATGCATTTTTCATTTTGTTGATATTGTTGATAACTCTATCAACAGTATCAACATGAAAATTGACCAATTTTTTAAAGCTGCAAAATCAAAGAAAAATAAAATTTCTACTTGACTTATATAGAATTAGTACCTATAATTGAAATGGTATTTTTTTGAGCAGAAATAGTGAAACCTTAGTATAGAGAAGGTTATTCGAAGGAGGTGCTGTAAGATGAAGATGACATTTCAGCCGAAAAAGAAATCCAGAAAAAGAGTACATGGATTTAGAGCTAGAATGAGCAGTGCAGGCGGGAGAAAAGTTTTGGCTGCCAGAAGAGCAAAAGGAAGAAAGAAATTATCAGCATAGGCCGCATATTTGTGGCCTTTTCTTCTATCTATTTGTATTGTAATAATAGAATTAAAATCTATTTTTGGCGGAAGTTATAAACATTAGGAAAGAAAAAAGATTGATTTGGGGATATCAGAATGGAATCATTAAAGAAAAACTGTGATTTTCAAAAAGTTTATACGGAGGGGAAATCATATGCAAATCGATATCTGGTGATGTATCTGCTAAAAAATAAATCGGAAAAGAATCGAGTTGGTATTTCGGTCAGCAAGAAAGTGGGAAATAGTGTTGTTCGGCATAGAGTAAAACGTTTGATTAGAGAAAGTTACCGATTAAATAATGGAAATTATACACAAGGTTATGATATAATTATAATTGCTAGGACAACAGTAAAAGGAAAGAGTTATCAGGAAGTGGAGAGTGCCTTAAACCATTTGACTAAACTGCATCATATAAGGAGAGAGTCGTAAGCCGTGCTTTGTCTGATAATAAACTAAAATAAAAAAGAGATGATTAGGCTTGAAGAATGGATTAAAACGTTTTTTAATTTTTGGAATAAAACTATACAGGAAATATCTGTCGCCTCTTAAGGTTCAGACTCATTGCATTTATACACCAACCTGCTCAAAATATGCAATGGAAGCTATTGAAAAGTATGGACCTTTTAAAGGCAGCTTTTTGGCGGGGAAGAGGATTTTAAGATGTCATCCTTTTGCTGAAGGCGGATACGATCCTGTTCCGTGACGATTCATAAGAGGAAGTCCGGATAAAAGGAGGATATATATGGTACTTACACAAAGCAGTACATTTTTAATCGGTGATATCGCAAAGTTATTGGGTATTATTATGAATGCCCTGTTTGAATTTACAACAAATTTTGGTGTAACAAATATTGGTTTATCCATTATTTTATTTACGTTAATTGTAAAACTTATCATGTTTCCGCTTACAATTAAACAACAGAAGTTTTCTAAAATTTCGTCAATTATGCAGCCTGAATTGCAGGCAATTCAGAAAAAATATAAGGGGAAAAATGATCAGGAATCTATGATGCGGATGAATGAAGAGACAAAAGCGGTCTATGCAAAATATGGAACTTCACCGACTGGAGGTTGTCTTCAATTATTGCTGCAGCTACCGATTTTATATGCATTGTTTCGAGTAATCAACAATATTCCGGCTTATGTAAGTTCGGTTAAAGATGTGTTTTTAAATATTGTAACACCACTGATGCAGCAGGATGGTTTTTTAGATAAGATTACAGAATTTGCTTCGAAACATGGAATGGGAAATTACGATTTTACACAGTCAAACTATGTAATTGATTTATTATATCGATTTACCGGAGCAGAATGGCAGCAGCTAGAAGAATTATTTCCTTCTCTTGCTGATACCATTGCTGAAAATTCGGCAAGAATTGCACAAATGAATACATTTTTAGGGCTGGATTTAGCTTCTGCTCCAGGATTTGCTCTGACACCGGCACTATTAATTCCGGTTTTGGCAGGACTTAGCCAGTGGTATAGTGCAAAAATTATGCAGACTAATCAGCCGGAAGAAGCAAATCCATCTGATCAGGATGAAAATCCAATGGCACAGTCTATGAAGATGATGACAACAACAATGCCATTAATTTCAGCATTTTTCTGTATTTCTATGCCATGTGGTTTAGGTGTATACTGGATTGCTACCAGCGTAGTCCAGATTATTCAGCAGTTAGGAATTAATTATTATTTTAATCATACCGATATGGAACAGTTGATTGCACGAAATGTAGAAAAGGCAAATCAGAAGCGGGCAAAGAAAGGGCTTCCTCCTCAAAAAGTCTCTAAAGCAGCCAGTATAAATGCAAAAAATCTAAATATGGCAGGGGATAAATTAGCAAGAGCAGAAGAATTAAAGAAAAAGCAAAAGGAATTAGAAGAGAAATATCAAAAGATGCAGGAAGCTACGGAATATTATAATAAAGGTTTAGCAAAACCGGGCAGTCTGTCCGCCAAAGCAAATATGGTGCAGCAGTATAATGAGAAAAACGAAAAGAGAAAGAAGTAACGGATTGGAAGGAAGGGGAGGATTTTCAAATGATGGATTATGTTGAAGTTACAGGAAAAACAATTGATGAAGCGATTAATAATGCCCTTGACCAGTTGAATTTAACAAGTGACAGATTGGAATATGAAGTACTTGACAGGGGAAGTTCAGGATTTTTGGGATTAATCAATAGTAAGCCTGCACGGATTAAAGCACGTAAAAAGCTTACATTAGAAGATAAAGCCAGTGAATTTTTGGATCAAGTTTTTTCTGCTATGAAACTTCAAGTAGAGGTTGCAGTTACCTATCAGCCGGAAGAGAAAACCATGTCAATTGAATTAACAGGGGAAGAGATGGGAGTGTTAATTGGAAAACGTGGACAAACATTAGATTCTTTACAGTATCTGACCGGGCAAGTAGTAAATCGGGAGACGGAAGATTATATTCGGGTAAAAATTGATACAGAAAATTATCGGGAACGAAGACGGGAAACATTAGAACATTTGGCAAAAAATATTGCTTATAAAGTAAAACGAACGAAACGAAATGTTGCTTTAGAGCCAATGAATCCTTATGAGAGAAGAGTGATTCATTCCACTTTGCAGAATGATCGCTATGTATGTACAAAAAGTGAGGGAGAAGAACCTTATCGTCATGTTATTGTTATGTTAAAGCGTCCTGAGCGTGAAAACCGTTGGCAAAAGAACAGTTCAAACCGTGCTTCTTCTGTTAATCGAACCGAACGAAGTGAAGCCTAATATTCTGTTGTTGACAGAAGCAGTCGCCATTGAAAGAGATGGCGGCTGTTTTAGATTGGAGTGAGAAAAATGAAAACAGATACAATTGCAGCAGTTGCTACTGCATTGTCTAATGCAGGGATCGGGATTATCCGTATCAGCGGCTCAGAGGCATTTTCAGTAATAGACCGAATCTTTTTTGGAAAAAAGGGAAAGCCGTTATCCTTGGCAGAAAGTCACACCGTCCACTATGGATGGATTAAAGAGAATGGAACGATAATCGATGAAGTAATGGTGTTGGTGCTTCGGGCACCTCATACGTATACAAAAGAGGATACAATAGAGATAGACTGTCATGGAGGGGTATTAGTAGTAAAAAAAATATTGGATGTTGTATTAAAAAATGGGGCACGTTTAGCGGAACCAGGAGAATTTACAAAACTTGCATTTTTATCTGGAAGGATTGATTTAACACAGGCAGAAGCAGTAATGGATTTGATTCAGTCGGAAAATGAATTTGCCAGAAAGGCATCGGTTGCTCAACTAAAAGGCAGCATTTCCCAAAAAGTCAGAAATCTTCGGAAACAGATTATTTATGAAATAGCGTTTATTGAATCCGCTTTAGATGATCCAGAACATATTTCTCTTGACGGTTATTCCATTCGTCTATATCAGATGACAGAGGATTGGATTAGAGAATTAGAACACTGGTTAGACTCTTCAAAGAACGGGAAAATTCTAAAAGAGGGAATGAAAACGGTCATTCTTGGAAAGCCAAATGTAGGAAAATCTTCTCTGCTCAATCTCTTAGCAGGAGAAGAGTGTGCGATTGTAACAGAAATTGCAGGAACGACAAGAGATGCATTGACAGAACAGATCCAATTAGGAGAGATTAGTCTTAATTTAATAGATACAGCAGGAATTCGGGATACCAGTGACAGAGTAGAACAGATTGGAGTAGAAAAGGCAAAACAATATGCAAAAGAAGCAGATTTTATTCTTTATGTAGCAGATTCCTCTATTCCATTCGATCAAAATGATGAAGAAATTTTAACATTAATTCAAGGAAAACCAGCGATAGTATTGTTAAATAAAACCGATTTACAGCCGGTATTAGAAAAAGAAGAATTAGAAAAAAGAATTAACAAACGGGTTATTTCTTTTTCTGCAAAACAGGGAATCGGAACAGAAGAATTGCAAAAAGAAATAGAGCAATTATTTCTGCAAAATTCAAGTCCACAGGATTGTTCTGTTATCCTTACTAATATTCGGCAGAAAGAAGCATTATCTCAGGCATTAGAAAGTATGAAGCTGGTAAAACAAAGTATAGAAGACGGAATGACAGAAGATTTTTATACAATTGATTTAATGAATAGTTATGAACAGCTAGGATTTTTAATTGGAGAGTCATTAGAAGATGATTTAGTCAATGAAGTATTCAGCAAGTTTTGTATGGGCAAATAGGCAGAGGAGAAAAAATATGGCATATGTAAAAGAGGAATATGATGTAGCAGTTGTGGGAGCGGGACATGCCGGGTGCGAAGCGGCATTGGCTTGTGCACGTCTGGGCTGCAGAACCATTTTATTTACAATTAGTATAGACAGCATTGCTATGATGCCTTGCAATCCTAATATTGGAGGAAGCTCAAAGGGGCATCTGGTGCGGGAAGTAGATGCACTTGGAGGAGAGATGGGAAAAAATATTGATAAGACATTTATTCAGTCTAAGATGTTAAATGAATCCAAAGGACCCGCTGTCCACTCTCTTCGGGCACAGGCAGATAAGCAGGAATACAGCAGACAGATGCGGATTACACTGGAAAATACAGATTATTTAACGATTCGTCAGGCTGAAATAACAGAACTGCTTACGGAGGAAAAGAAGATTTTAGGGTGTAAAACGGATTCGGGAGCAGTTTATTCTTGTCAGGCAGTGATTTTGTGTACAGGAACCTATCTAAAGGCGAGATGTATCTATGGAGAAGTTAGTCATTATACTGGTCCAAACGGACTGCAGGCAGCAAATTACCTGACGGATTCTTTAAAGAAATTAGGAATTGAGATGTATCGTTTTAAAACCGGAACACCCGCCCGAGTGGATAAACGAAGTATTGATTTTTCTAAAATGGAGGAGCAAAAAGGAGATGAAAGGGTAATTCCATTTTCATTTTCTACCGATCCAGAATCCATACAGAAAGAACAGATCTCTTGCTGGCTGACTTATACAAATGAAAAAACACATCAGATTATTCGGGACAATTTAGACCGTTCTCCTTTATTCTCAGGAGCAATAGAGGGAACGGGTCCCCGGTATTGTCCTTCTATTGAAGATAAAGTGGTAAAATTTGCGGATAAAAATCGGCACCATGTATTTATTGAACCAGAAGGTCTCTATACAAATGAAATGTATTTAGGAGGACTTTCTAGTTCACTTCCAGAGGATGTACAATATGCAATGTATCGTACTGTTGCAGGATTGGAAAACGTACAGATTGTTCGAAATGCTTATGCCATCGAATATGATTGTATTGATGCAAGACAGTTAAAACCGACTTTGGAATTTAAAGAAATCAGCGGGTTATTTAGTTGTGGGCAGTTTAACGGAAGTTCCGGCTATGAAGAGGCAGCAGCACAGGGAATGATTGCCGGAATCAATGCAGCACATAAAGTATTGAAAAAAGAACCACTGATATTAGATCGCTCACAGGCATATATAGGAGTATTAATTGACGATTTAGTAACAAAAGAAAATCGGGAACCCTATCGTATGATGACTTCCCGGGCGGAGTATCGGCTTTTGCTTCGGCAGGATAATGCCGATCTTCGGCTTTCTGAGATTGGCTATCAGGTTGGATTGGTCAGTGAGGAAGCATATCAAAAAGTCTGTCAAAAGAAAAAAGAGATTGAAGCAGAAGTTCATCGTTTAGAGCAGATTCAGGTTGGTGCGGGCAGCAGAGTAAAAGCTGTTTTGGAAGCACATAAAAGTACCCCTTTAAAAACAGCGGCTTCTTTGGCAGATTTAATCCGCAGACCGGAATTATCCTATGAGAAGTTAGAAGAATTGGATCCGGAAAGAGTTCCGCTTCCTGCAGATACCATCGAGCAGATTAATATTCATATTAAATATGACGGATATATTAAGCGGCAGATGAAACAAGTAGAACAGTTTAAAAAATTAGAGAAAAAACGGATTGAAGAAAATTTTGACTATGATGCAGTAGAAAGTCTTCGAAATGAAGCAAGGCAAAAACTAAAGTTGTATCGACCAGTTTCCATCGGACAAGCTTCCCGAATAGCTGGAGTTACTCCGGCAGATATATCGGTTCTATTGATTTATATGGAACAGATAAGAAGGAAGAAAGAGATAGAAAATTTAGATTGAGGAGAAACTATGGCGGATTTTACATCATTTAATAAAGGATTAGAACAGCTGCATATTTCATTAAATGAACAGCAGTTACAGCAGTTTTATCACTATTATGAAAGATTAATCGAAAGGAATAAAGTGATCAATCTAACAGCTATTACGGAATATGAAGAAGTGATTCATAAACATTTTTTGGATAGTCTGTCTCTTGTGCTTTGGAAGGGATTTCAAGGGGAAGGAAAATTAATTGATATAGGAACCGGAGCAGGGTTTCCTGGAATTCCTTTAAAAATTGCTTTTCCAGAATTAGAGGTTGTACTGTTGGATTCGTTAAATAAACGGGTAACATTTTTAAATGAAGTGATTGCTGATCTTGGGTTAAAAAATATTACGGCTGTTCATGGGCGGGCAGAGGATTTTGCACGAAAGGCAGAATATCGGGAACAGTTTTCTCTCTGTGTCTCACGGGCAGTTGCACAATTAGCTACACTTTTGGAATATGGTATGCCTTTTGTATCGGTTGGAGGAAGATTTGTAGCTTATAAAGCTGGAGGGGCAGAAGAAGAGATTGCTAATGCACAGCCGGCGGTTCGGATTTTAGGCGGGCAGATGGAAGAGCAGGTATCATTTCAGTTGACTGGAACAAAAATGGAACGGGTATTTGTAGTAGTTCGGAAAGAGAAACAAGGGGATAAAAAGTATCCTAGAAAGGCGGGAACTGCAGAAAGAGAACCATTGGGCAGGTAGTGAAAGCTGCTGTTTCAAACGGAATGTTTGGGGCAGCAGCTTTTATTTTTTGTAGGAGATAGAGGTTATGAGCAAGTAGCGAAGCGGATTGCGAATATCCGATTTGACTTATCCAAAGAAAATATGACAGTGTTTTAACAGACCAGATGGATTTTCTAATTGCGGAAAATGTTTTGCATGATAGATAATATTGGTTTCTATGCTGGCGTTTTGCTGCTGATATTCTTTGGCGGTTTGTTTATAATTTGCGGTATCGGCACCATTTATAAGATAGATGCTGTTGTTAATTTCTGATAGTGCATGTGAAACAGAAAAATTAATATAGTTTCCTTTAAGGCTGGAATATACATAGCGGGAATTGGAACCGTAAAATTGGGAGGCTTCTGTATAGGCGTCTATTAATTTTGGTGTTACATAGGATGGATTGGAAAAATAGTTCTTTTTTAAGTTTATTTTTAATTGGATGCGGTTTATCAGCATATTGTAAAAGAAAGTGCCGATAATCGGAAGCTCTAAAGCAAATTTTAGAGATTTTGTGCGTTTGGTTGGAATTTTTGCCGTGTTGGTTAGAGAATCTGGGCTGATAAACATCATGCGGTTAAAAAGAGATTCGTCTAGGCGGCATGCCATAATTGCTATGGAGGCGGAGCTGCCGGAGGTGATAATATCACATCGTCTTCCTATTATATTTTTTATAAAATCGGTAACTAATTGGACATAGAGGTAATTGGTGTAAGTAATTGCCGGTTTTTCGGAGTGTCCAAAGCCTAGTAAGTCTAGAGTGTAGACAGTATGGGTTTTAGAGAGGGGTTTTATAATCTCTTGCCATTCATAATCACTGCTGCCTGGGATTAAGTCATGAATCAGCAAAAGAGGGGTTCCTTTTCCAGACTTTGTATAGTGGATTTTTCCAAACCGCCATTCATAGGTTTTGGATTTTGGATTGTGTGTTTCTTTTATTGTAGAGGTAAGAAAAAGCAGTTTATTTGCACTTGCCATAGTGAGTAAGGTTAGGGAGGAATACATGCAGATATGAAATAATTTATGTTGTTTATTCAAAATAGGACTCCTTTCTTTTTATATGAATTTTTGTTTCTTTTTTTGATAAATCTATTATATACGATAATAAAAATAGATACAAATGAAAATTGAAAAAAATTATAAATTGCTTTTGGGAGGGAAGGTTGGAGAGGTTAGTATAGTATATGCGGATTTTTGGGTTTTTAAAAAAATGTAGGGAGGGGACGCTAGAGTGGGGAAGTGATTCCTTTTTGCTGTTCCGCTCTCTAGAAAGTAAGAAAGTCTAATGCTTCTGGGGGTAGGTGTATCTAACCGGACGGAACGGGGTGCAATTCGCCCGTACAGCGGGCTAAACACACCCCTTTTTTGCCATCAGAAGATGGCAAAAATCCTAGTGGATTGACAGAAGCATAAGACTTTCTAACTTTCCTTCGAAGTCACAGCAGAAAGGAATCACTTTCCCACTCTGGCTGGTTTTTCTTGCCTGTAGATTTTGGGTTGATTCATTTATCCATATGAGGAATGGAGATTTTGTTTGTGTGATAGAAGAGGGGGGATTATTTTTTTGTTAATGGTTTTAAGTGGATTTTTGTTAATAATATTTGGCAAGCAGATTTATACTATTCATTAGAAAAAATGAAAAGGATCATTGATTTTATTGCTAAACTGGTTTAAAATATAGTTAATACTGCGTTTTTTTGCATAAAAATAATTATTAAATATAAATAGGTTTGGTAAAAGAGTATGGAACAACAAAAGGAAAAGATCATTTGTTATTTAAGAAGAAGATTGGAGAAAATAGAAGAGCATGTTGAACAAGATGGACAAATACTGGAAAAAAATCGGAAAGAAATTGTAGAGTTAAAAAATCGGATTTCTGATTTAGAGCATAAAGTGGATTTTGCGTATGAGGCATTTTCTCCAATTTCTATACAACAACAGGTAATTCGTACAGAGACAGATCATTTAAGAGAAGAGGTAGAGGAAAAGGTAAAGGAGAAAGAAAGACTAAAGGAGGAGATAAAAGAACTGCAAGGAGAGGCAGGAGAGATTAGAGGACTTCTTTTACAAGATACAAGTGAAAAGGAGTCGGAACTGCTGCAGAAGGAAGAGAATAAGTTGATAGAGCGAAGCAGTAGTTTTGTGGAACAGCAGGAGTTAGAAAGACAGCGAATTGCCAGAGAACTTCATGATACTACGGTTCAAAGTTTAACGGCATTAATTCATAAAATTGAGTTTTGTTCACAGATATTGAGTTCAGATCCAATACGTGTGCGGTTGGAATTAGAGATTATGTCTCAAGTAATTAAAGATTCTGTAAATGGTATGCGGGAGATTATATATAATCTTCGACCGATGACATTTGATGATATAGGATTTAATGAAACGTTAAAGCAGGCAGTCAATCGGATGCAAAGAGGATTTGATACAAAAATTGTATTGGAAACCGAAGGTGAGAGTTATCCGGTGGATCAGGTGGTACAGCTTACAATATTAAGAATTATTCAAGAAGCAATTAATAATTGTAAGAAGTATGCAAATGCGAAAATGATAGATATTACATTATCTTATAAGGAAGAAACAGTAGAATTGGTGATTATGGATGATGGAATCGGCTTTGATACACAAAAGATTACGATTCAGAAGGAAAAAAATACTGGTTTTGGGTTATCAATGATGAGGGAAAGAATTAATTTATTGAATGGGACATTTGAAATCGAATCAAGGCTTGGATTTGGAACAGAGATTCAAGTGAATATACCGATCAAATGAAAAGAGAGCGTTGTCGTTAGGAGTTGAAGACAAGCAGCAGGAGGAAAGAAAATATGGCGATTAATATTGTTATTACGGATGATCATTCGATGATAAGGGAAGGATTAAAACAATTATTGGAGTTGGATGAAAATTTTCGAGTAATTGGACAAGCAGGGGATGGGGAAGAATGTTTACGGCTTTTAAAAAAAGAATTGCCAGATGTACTGTTATTGGATATCAATATGCCAAATATGAATGGAATAGAGGTATTGGAGCATTTAAAGAAAGAATATAGTGGTGTTAAAGTTTTAATTTTGACGATTCATAATGAAGTAGAGTATTTATTAAAAGCAGTGGATATTGGATGTAATGGATATGTATTAAAAGATTCTAATTTTGCAATGTTGAAAAAAGCGATTCATTCTGTATATGAAGGGGATTCTTTTATACAGCCAGATTTAATACCTATATTAAATGCTGGATTAGTGGATCGGGATTCTTCAGAAGGTGCTCTGGGAGGACTTACGAAACGTGAGATAGAGGTATTGAAATTATTGGCAGAGGGTTTATTTAATAAAGAAATTGCTTATAAGTTAAATATTAGTGAGAGAACAGTAAAGAATCATGTGTCGAATATATTTAAAAAAATTAATGCATCTGATCGGACACAAGCTGCTGTATTTGCAATAAAAAATAATTTGGTAGATTTATATTAAAATTATAGAAATAATAAGGAAAGAAAATGTTTCACGTGAAACATTGAACAAGGAACTTCAAACGTTGAGGGAGCAACAAGAAGTTCCTTGTTCCTAGTTTAGAGTTAATTTTATTTTTTTACCTTTAGGATAATAAAGAGTGATTTTTACATTATATAAGAAAAATGTTTTACGTGAAATATTATCCCTTTAGTCTGGAATTTGTAAATTTGATAGGAAGGAAAATGTTTCACGTGAAACATTACCTCTTTAGTCAGAAATTTATAAATTTGATAGGAGGGAAAATGTTTCACGTGAAACATTACCTCTTTAGCCAGGAATTTATAAATTTGATAAGAGAAAAAATGTTTCACGTGAAACATGTAAGAGCTTATTTAGAATTTGCAATAAATATAAGCAAGATAAAACAAAAAAATTCTTGGAGTCAAATCGGATATTCGCAATCCGCTTTGCTACTTGCTCATAACCTCACCAAGGAAGTCCCAACCCATCGCTTTCGCCTTGGCGGCTTAGAAGCGGGGGACTTCCTTGATGAGGTTAAAGAAGCAATATCAATAATATTATAAAAAAATTGGAAAACATACATAAGAATATAGAAAAATACACTGGAGTATGCTAAAATAATATAAAATGCAAGTTACCATAAAGAAATATTAGAAAGGTACAGGGCTATTTAAAATGGGTAGAATTATTGCAGTTGCAAATCAAAAGGGTGGTGTAGGGAAAACTACAACAGCGATTAACCTGGCAGCATGTCTGGCAGAAATGGGGAAGAATGTTTTAGTAATTGATATGGATCCACAAGGAAATACAACCAGTGGATTTGGAGTAGATAAAAATGCATTGGAAAATACGGTTTATGAAATGATGATAGGGGAGTGTAAATTAGCAGATTGTTTAATAGAGAATGTAATAGAAAGAGTATCCATACTTCCTGCTAATATTAATTTATCCGGGGCAGAAATTGAGATGATTGGAATTGATAGAAAAGAATATATTGTTGCTGATCAGGTACATCCAATTCGAGAAAGATATGACTATATTATTATCGATTGTCCGCCTTCTCTTAGTATGCTGACAGTTAATGCTATGACAACAGCGGATACGGTATTAGTTCCGATACAATGTGAATATTATGCACTGGAAGGATTAAGTCAGCTTATGCATACGATTCAATTAGTACAGCAGCGGTTAAATCCATCATTGGAAATAGAAGGTGTTGTTTTTACAATGTATGATGCTAGAACGAATCTATCCCTGCAAGTAGTAGAAAATGTAAAATATAATCTAAAACAAACTATTTATAAAACGATTATTCCAAGAAATATTCGTTTAGCGGAAGCACCAAGTCATGGAAAACCGATTAACTTGTATGATAGCCGATCATCAGGAGCAGAAAGTTATCGTCTGCTGGCAGAAGAAGTAATTAATAGGGATGAAGAATTTGTATAGTTGTAAGGGAAGAGGGGTGGATTATGGCAGTAAAAAAAGCTAGTTTAGGAAAAGGTTTAGGAAAAGGGCTAGATTCTTTAATTCCGATGGGAGATCCATTTTTATCAAATAAAGAAAATAGAGAGAAGGCAGCAGAAGAGCAGACTTCATCAGAAATAATATTAAAAATTACAGAAATCGAGCCAAATCGGGAGCAGCCAAGAAAAAATTTTAATGAGGATTTGTTAGAAGAATTGGCAGATTCTATTCGGCAATATGGCATTATACAACCGTTAATTGTACAAAAAGAAAAAGAATACTATAAAATCATTGCAGGAGAAAGGCGCTGGCGTGCAGCCAAAAAAGTAGGATTAAAAGAAGTCCCTGTAATTATTAAGGATTATACGGCTCAGCAAATTATTGAAATTTCATTAATTGAAAATATTCAAAGGCAGGAGTTAAATCCAATCGAAGAAGCTATGGCATATAAACGCTTGATGGAAGAATTTCAATTAAAACAAGACGAAATTGCTGAACGGGTAGCAAAATCCCGAGTATCGATTACAAATACGATCCGCTTATTAAAATTAGAAGAGCGAGTACAGCAGATGCTGATAGAGGATATGATTACAAGCGGACATGCCCGAGTATTATTATCAATTGAAGACGGAAACGAACAATACCGATTAGCAATGAAAATATTTGATGAAAAACTAAGTGTTCGTGAAACGGAACGGTTAATCAAATTATATTTAGAACCTAAAAAAGAAAAATCAGAACATATTTTTTCTGAAAGTGAAGAACTTGTTTATCAAAAGATGGAAGAAAAAATGAAAACAATATTGGGTAGTAAGGTTTCTATACATAAACGGGACAAAAACAAAGGAAAAATTGAAATAGAATATTACTCAGGTGAAGAATTAGAACGTCTATTAGATCTAATGGAACGTATTCAAAAGAATTAAAGTATAGGGTGGTTGATAAAATGGCAGACATGTTAGAGAGTTATCTAGGGTTTGATACTTATTTCCTAATACTTGGAATCATGGGAGGAATGTTGCTTCTGGTTATTTTTTTATTGATTATGACGATAAATACTAGAAAGAAATTAAAAAAACTAATCAGAAATTATACAGATTTTATGAGAGGAAAAGATGCAGAATCAATGGAAGAAGCGATTCTGAAAAAGTTTGCAGAAGTAGATAACTTAGAAGAAAAAGATAGACAAAAACAACAAAAGATTGAAGATTTATACGAAAAATTAAAAGGTGCATATCAAAAAATGGGAATTGTGAAATATGATGCTTTCCATGAGATGGGGGGGAAGCTGAGTTTTTCCATCGCAATTTTGGATGAGGAAAACAATGGTTATGTTATGAATTCTATGCATAGTCAAGAAGGTTGTTATACTTATATAAAAGAAATTATAAAAGGCAAGTCTTTTATTACTTTAGGCGAAGAAGAAAAGCAGGCATTAGAGCAGGCAATACAATGCAGAACAATTCCAATTGAATAAGATAGGAATGTAATCTGATAGGGCACTTCATAATGGTATAAAATAAAATACTTTATGGGGTGCTGTTTCAATGAAAAAAATCTAAGAGGTAAGTCAATGAAGAAAATTTCAGTAAAGGATTTACAAGGCGGAGAAATATTAGCAAAGGATGTTTATACAGTTGAATTTCAGGTTCTTATTGCAAAAGGAACTGTATTAAAAGAAGAATATATTGATAAACTGCCGCTACTAAATATTGAATTTGTCTATATAGAAGATGGAAAAGAACCAGAAGAGCCAAAAGAACAAGAATTTAATATGATGGCACAAGAAATGGTAGGCAAAGTAAAATTTGCTTTGGAGCATCATATTTATAAAAATAATAAGGAATTAAAAAATATCTGTACTATGACAGAAGACTTAATTGAGTCTGTACTAATGGAAAAAGAAGCCAGTACTTATATGATTGAAATGAAAGAAGAGAAAAATGATATGATTACCCATTCTCTTCATGTATGTAGTTTTGCTACTATGCTTGCTTTTCGGCTGGGAATGGACAAAGCTTTTGCTATTGATATAGCAAAAGGAGGGCTTTTGCATGATATTGGATTGCGTTATTTAACCGTACCATATGAAAATTGTGACATCGATCGTTTATCCTCACAAGAGCAGAAAGAATATAGAAAGCATACTACAAATGGCTATATGTCATTAGGACAAGAAGGTTGGCTGACGGAACGGGCAAAGAAGATTGTATTGCTGCATCATGAATATGAAAATGGCAGCGGCTATCCGATACATTTAACATCCGAGCGGATACCGGATGCAGTGAAAATAATAAGTATCTGTGATGTATTTGATGAAATGATTAGTGGAATTGGATTTTGTCATAGAAAAGTACAGGAAGCCATTGAATTTTTAAAATACAATAGCGGAAGACTATTTTATAAAAATTATACAGATGTCTTTTTAAGTATGATTGTATGCTATCCAGTCGGTTCTATTGTTCGGTTAAGCAACGGGGATGTAGGAAAGGTAATTAGACAAAATCCCAAATTTAACGAACGACCTGTAGTAGAATTATTATGTGATGCAAACGGGAAAAAATATGGGAAAAAAAAGATTATAGATTTATGTAAAACATTAAATGTCTTTATTACTTATGAAGAAGATAGTATGGAATAAAAGAAACAAAAAAAGATAGTAGGAAGCGGAAAGGATGTAAAAGTAAGAAAACCATACCTTTCCGCTGTTCTATTTTTCAATACAATATCTGCATTAAATCAACTATCTCATAAATAGGAAATCAGTTTATCCATATATGTGTCATATTCCAATTACTATTCCATAAAACTTCTATAAAATGGTCTTTTATAAATTGAAAATTTAACCTTATCAAGGAAGTCCCCCGCTTCTAAGCCGCCAAGGCGAAAGCGGTGGGTTGGGACTTCTTTGATGAGGTTATGAGCAAGCAGCGAAGCGGATTGCGAATGTCCGATTTGACCCTATCCTATCAAGGAAGTAACAGAGTGGATTCCGAATTTTCTTTGACAGGATAAACTCAAATAGAATTATTTTTTATATCAAGTGTAAAAAAACAAAACAAAGTTTAGCATATATTCTGGAATCTTCTTTAAGATAAAACAATATCTTGTCCGAATTATGGATAAGATCCCTCTAACATACTTTCGTACTCTTTCTAAAAATCATAAGATAAACTTTTTATAAAACTTAAAAATAAATGAATACTATCTAAAATAAAGATATACATTTTCACTCTATTGTGCTATAATGATTTCATCAAAAGGATCATGCTTTAATAGAAAAGAGCAGAACAAATCCAAGAAAGTTTGATTAAAAGGAAAGGGGCACATGTATGAGCACATTATCAAAAGAAAATTTAATTTCTTCCAGACAGACAGCAGAGGTTTATAAGGTAGATGGGAAAGCAGTTAAAGTATTTAATGAGAAACACCCTGTTTCTGAAGTATTAAATGAGGCACTGAATACCGCACGTGTTGAAGAGACTGGTGTGAATATTCCAAAGATTTTAGAAGTAACCAAAATTGATAATAAGTGGGCATTTTCTACCGAGTTTATTGAGGGAAAAACTTTGGCACAGTTAATTGATGAAAATCCAGATGATTGGCAGAAGTACATAGATCAAATGGTAGATTTACAGATTGAAATTAATGAGAAAAAGTGTCCGCTGTTAAACCGCTTAAAGGAAAAGATGACACGTCAGATTCAGGAGTTAAGTGAACTGAATGATGCTACACGCTATGAGTTATTAACAAGACTGGAAAGTATGCCGAAGCATACCAAACTTTGCCACGGTGATTTTAATCCATCTAATATTATTATCGGTGATAATGGAACAGTATATATTCTTGACTGGGTACATGCCACCCAAGGAAATGCCAGTGCAGACGTAGCTCGAACCTATTTGCTTTTCATGCTTCAATCAGAAGAGAAAGCAGAATATTATCTGGATAGTTTCTGCAAAAAGACAAATACTGCAAAACCTTATGTACAGAGATGGCTTCCGATTGTAGCAGCAGCACAGCTTACTAAGAAGAGACCAGAAGAAAGAGATTTACTGATGAAATGGGTAGATGTAGCAGAATATCAATAGGATTTGTAGATAATACAGATAAGATAATTATAAAATAAAATGAAAAGTGTAATAAGAAAAACTCTTTTGGGAATCATAGTTGATAAAAACATATGAAAAACAAAAGAGTTTTTTGCAAAAGATTGATAGAATAAATTAATTATTTGTAAAGTGAACGGTAGCCTGCAGCCAAATGGAACCTTTAAAACGCATACCTACAGTTGGTTCACCGATTAAATCATCACGATTAATTGCAATATTAATACACAGATCATTGCAGTCTATGGTAAGAAAATAGATTTGTTCACCAGAATAGTGATTGATATAACTGCTCATATCTAAGATATTGCCCAAGATAGAATATTGATCACATTCTACACCATAGGGCATAAATGAAGTGTCTACAATAGTAAGTACATCCTCTCTGCGGATTCTTTGATTGATTTTAGTATAAGTGTCTAAGTCTTCAATTGTTAAATTTTCAATTGCGGTTTCATCGCCTGCTTGAGCAGCAGAGATAAGCTGACGGCGGTTCTGACTGGCGATGCGGGATTTTTCTGCTTGTACTTGTGTTTTATTGACCGGAAGAAGAATCATCCCAGAAGAGGAAAGAGCTGCAAGCTGAATATCAGTACGGAAGGAAGAACGGTGAGAATAAGAGGAATTTTCTACAAAATCAATTCCGTTTTCCACATAGTAAATCAGAGCAACTCCTAACCGCATATCTTCACAAACACCGGCAAAGGATTCCCGATTCAGATGTCTGGTAATGGATATTTCTTCATTCATTGGATTTCCGGTTCCTTTTATATAGGGTACATAATATTCCATTTGAAATTGTTTTTCTTCATTATAATAGCCATGCAGAAGGATTCCAACTCCATTCGCATATTCTTTTCTTATTTCTACAATATTTTCATTGTTTTCAAAATTTACTTGTTTTTGTTCTGTAGGAGTTTCAAGAACATCAGACAGTAATTCGGCTAATGCTTTTTTGCTTATAATATTTTTAAAGCCTATGGCACGTAAATAGCCATGCATCTTTTTCACCTCGATTCCATAGTAGTTCTTATTTATTTTATAGTATATCGGAGAAATTTACAATATGTTTCATATGGCAATTTGGTAAAATACTGTCTATTCCTTATAACTGAAAAATAGAGAATATGGAGAAGAAAGTAAAATACTATAAGAAGAAAGAGAAAAATGTTATTGTGCATATTGCTGTGGAAAATTTTAGAGAGAAGCAATTTCTTTTTCAAATTTACCAAATTAGCAGGTTTTGACAAATTCCTTATTGACAAACATTTAACAAAGTGTTATTCTTTTGTTAAAGAATTAACAACAATGGTTCCGATAAAAAATGTATCAGTCATACTTTCAAATTGTTCAGGAGGGAATAAAAATGGCACAGAATATGAAAGTTCCAGCAGTGATTGACAGTGTAGATGCACTTATGGCAAAGATGGAAGCAATGCGTGCAGCACAGAGAGAATTTGCTACTTTTACTCAAGAGCAGGTAGATAAGATTTTTCTTGCAGCAGCTTCAGCAGCAAATAAGCAGCGGATTGCACTTGCTAAGATGGCAGTAAAAGAAACAGGGATGGGTGTAGTAGAGGACAAGGTTATTAAAAATCATTATGCAGCAGAGTATATTTATAATGCTTATAAGAATACAAAGACCTGTGGGGTATTAGAGGAAGATGCTGTATACGGAATTAAAAAGATAGCAGAGCCGATTGGTTTAATTGCAGCAGTTATTCCGACTACCAACCCAACTTCTACAGCAATTTTTAAAACATTACTTGCATTAAAGACAAGAAATGCAATTATTATTTCTCCGCATCCTCGTGCAAAAGGATGTACAATTGAAGCAGCAAAAATTGTATTAAAGGCAGCAGTAGATGCAGGTGCACCAAAGGGAATTATTGGATGGATTGATGTACCATCTTTGGAATTGACCAATGAAGTAATGAAAGGTGCAGATATTATTCTTGCTACCGGTGGTCCTGGTATGGTAAAGGCTGCTTATTCTTCTGGTAAGCCAGCGTTGGGTGTAGGTGCCGGAAATACTCCTGTTATTATTGACGATACCGCTGATATTAAGATGGCAGTCAGCTCCATTATTCATTCTAAGACATTTGATAATGGTATGATCTGTGCTTCTGAGCAGTCTGTTACGGTTTTAGAGGGTGTCTATGATGCAGTAAAGAAGGAATTTCAGGATAGAGGATGTTATTTCTTAAATGCAGAGGAAACACAAAAAGTTCGTAAAACGATTATTATTAATGGTGCTTTAAATGCAAAGATTGTAGGACAGACCGCACATACAATTGCAAAATTGGCTGGTGTGGATGTACCAGAAGATACAAAAATTATTATCGGTGAAGTAGAATCGGTTGATATTTCGGAAGAGTTTGCACATGAGAAGTTATCTCCGGTACTGGCTATGTATAAAGCAAAGACATTTGATGAGGCAATTGCAAAGGCAGAACGGTTGGTAGCAGACGGCGGATATGGACATACTTCTTCTTTATATATTAATGTCAATGAAAAAGAAAAAATGGCAAAACATGCAGCTGCAATGAAGACCTGCCGTATCTTGGTTAATACTCCTTCTTCTCACGGCGGAATCGGTGATCTTTATAACTTTAAGCTGGCTCCTTCTTTAACATTGGGCTGCGGTTCTTGGGGCGGCAACTCGGTATCCGAGAATGTTGGTGTAAAACATTTAATTAATATTAAGACTGTGGCTGAGAGGAGAGAAAATATGCTGTGGTTTAGAGCACCAGAGAAGGTTTACTTTAAGAAAGGCTGTTTACCAGTTGCTTTAGATGAATTAAAGACCGTATTAGGGAAAAAGAGAGCATTTCTTGTTACCGATACTTTCTTATATAAGAATGGATATACAAAATGTATTACAGATAAATTAGATGAGATGGGAATTACTTATACAGTATTCTCCGATGTACAGCCAGATCCAACATTGGCAAATGCACAGGCTGGTGCAAAGGCTATGGCTGCATTTGAGCCGGATGTAATTATTGCAATGGGTGGTGGTTCTGCAATGGATGCCGGAAAGATTATGTGGGTATTATATGAGCATCCAGAAGCTGATTTTCAGGATATGGCAATGCGGTTTGTGGACATTCGGAAGAGAGTTTATACATTCCCTAAGATGGGTGAAAAGGCTTATTTTGTAGCAGTTCCTACTTCTTCTGGTACTGGATCAGAAGTGACACCTTTTGCAGTTATTACGGATCAGGAGACAGGAGTGAAATATCCTTTAGCTGATTATGAGTTAATGCCGAATATGGCAATTATTGATACCGATAATATGATGAGTCAGCCGAAGGGACTGACAAGTGCTTCTGGTGTTGATGTTTTGACACATGCTTTAGAGGCTTATGCTTCTGTTATGGCAACGGATTATACAGACGGACTTGCTTTAAAGGCAATGAAGAATGTATTTGAATATCTTCCTACTTGTTATAATGACGGTACAAATGTAGAGGCTCGGAGCAAGATGGCAGATGCTTCTTGTATGGCTGGTATGGCGTTTGCAAATGCATTTCTTGGAGTTTGTCATTCAATGGCACATAAGTTGGGTGCGTTCCATCACCTGCCTCATGGAATTGCAAATGCTTTGCTGATTAGTCTTGTGGTAGAATTTAATGCTGCAGAGTGTCCGAAGAAGATGGGAACTTTCTCTCAGTATCAGTATCCGCATACACAGGCTCGTTATGCAGAATGTGCTCGATTTGTTGGAATTCAGGCTGCTGATGATGCAGAAGCTGTTCGGAAGCTGATTGATAAGATTGAAGAGTTGAAGGCAGCAGTTGGAGTAAAGAAGACCATTGCAGAGTATGGCGTGGATGAGAAGTATTTCTTGGATAATTTGGATGCTATGGTAGAGCAGGCATTTGATGATCAGTGTACTGGGGCAAATCCTCGTTATCCACTTATGAGTGAAATTAAAGAAATGTATTTGAAGGCTTATTATGGGAAATAAAAATAGTGGAATACAATAGATATAGAAAAACTTTCTGAAGTTTTTGGGAGGACGCCAAAAGCCGAATGGAGTTCTATTCCGGGCCCGTTTGCACTTAGCATTTCCTCGTAGCGGACACATAAGGCACGAAAAGACCGTGCCTAAGTGCCGACGGGAAATGATGACCCTGCATAGAACTCCATTCGGCTTTTGGCTGTGTATATCTGCCGGACAAAAATGATATAGAATAGATTGTCTTTTGTTAATGTTTCACGTGAAACATTACTATCATTTTCAGTGTTTCTCCATTTAACTCTGCTCTTATCGTTCCATTCATTTTTTCTGTTAATTCTTTTACAATAAATAGTCCCAGTCCAGAAGAGCCCTTTTGTCGGGAAGAATCTGCTTTATAAAAACGTTCAAAGATTTGATTTGGATCAGGTTTGCTTGTTTCTGATATGGTATTTTCAAAGGTAAGACAAATATATTGTTTAGAAGGCAGAGGAGCAGAGGATTTTGAAGGATGGGTTTCTTTTAGAGAAACGGTTTTTTGACGGATGATTATTCCTCCTGTTCCGTGCAGTAATGCATTTTGGATTAGATTATGGAAAATACGCCTTAAGGCTTCTTCGTCTGTCCAGATACAAATTCCTTCTGATTCAAAAAAAATTTCCGGTGTAATCTTTTTTTCTTCAAATTTCCAATATAGTTCTACTAAACAGTCACTAAGCAGAGGCAGTACTTGTACTTCCTGCATAGTTAATTCAAATTCTTCGCTGGTTAGTTTGGTATATAAAAATAGTTCTTCCAGCATATGTTCTAGTTCTTTCATTCGATTCTCTGCTGCCTGTAAATAGTGGGTCTGCTGTTCCATTTCATAAAAAGATTCTTGTGCAAGTTGGATATATCCGGTAGCTCCGGTAAGCGGAGTTCGAATATCATGTGCCAGACTTGTAATATTTTGTTTTAGTTGTTTTTCCGCTTTTTCATATCGTATTTGATTTTGATTGTAGAGTTTTTGAAGGCGGTTTAGTTGTCTGCAAAGTTTTAACAGATGTTTTTGTCGGCTTTGAGTCGTGAGTTCAATATGGCTTCCTCTTTCTATTTCCTCTAATTGGCGGGATAGAGAGTGGATTTCTAAAATATTGCGGATATATTGAATCAGGAAATATCCTAGGATGAGAAAGATTAGTATAATCAATAATATCATTTTTATAGTCCTATCTGTGGCATAAATGTAATATCGTATTTTCGTATAATAAAATTTGATTTATTATTTTAAAGGTTAAAATATTTATTTGGAAATTACAGCAAACATTTTACTATTTTTTCGGTTTGGAGTACACAGCCGAAAGCCAAAGGGAGCTCTATGCAGGGTCATCATTTCCCGTCGGCACTTAGACGCTGTATTTTAGCGTCTTAGTGTCCGCTACGAGGAAATGCTAAGTGCAAACGGGCCCGGAATAGAGCTCCCTTTGGCTTTCGGCGTCCTCCATTCTCCATCCTTTATCCTAACTGGTTATATGTCCTGCTTTTTCAGTAAAATTCCTGCTGCTGTCGAATAAAGTACAAGAAATACAGTTCCCACTATAAACACTTGAAGATCCTGCAGAGAAGTATATTGATTTGGTCCATAGGACAGGCTGAAATAAATCGAATATTTTAACCATTCGCCTAAATGCAACAGATGCATAATCTGATATATCGGCACTACAATTAAGCCGCTTCCAAGTAAAATGGCTCCAAAAGATCCAGCGGCAATGCTTCGTGTACAGATGCAGATTAAAATAATTAATGCAGAGAAAGCCATTGTAAGAAGCCATGCCCATGCCAGATAAAACAGAACATCTTTTATTTTGGTATAAGGAACAATCGTTCCGAAAAGATAGTTTAGTAATAGGGTAAATCCAAAGTGGAAGACTAAATAACAGAGATCTACAATTCCGACAGCAAGAAGTTTGCTTCCCAAATACAGCCAGCGGTTGGAATAGAGAGCCATAATATTTTTTATAAATCCATTTTGGTAGTCAGAACAGAGAAACAGCATAACCCAAATGCCTAATATAACGGAGTAAAGTCCGCCGTCTAGACTGATTTGGCGAAATAGGGTTAAAATATCTATATCATTTAATATAGTAGATGCGGTTTTTTTATCGTCCGGTGTCATCATTCCTATCTTTAGTGCAATAACTTGTCCTTCTGGTACAGCTAAAAGCCAGAGTAAAGTAAAGATAGAGATAGCTGCAAAGAAAAGGATTCCTAGGCAGATAGGAAGTGATTTGCTTCTTTTGATTCGATATAAATCCATTCGTAATAAATTAAACATTTTTTTGTTTTCCCTCCATACGTTCTAAAAAGTATTCTTCCAGATCGATATGGTGAAAGCCGGAAGAATAGACCGGTATTTGGTGGCTGATTAATAGTTGATTTAGTTCAGAACCTTCTGATATTCCATAAATTCGAATGGTTTGTTTGTCAAAGACTTCTGCTTGTATCTTTGGAAATGTTTCTTGAATCAGTACAAGGGCATGGTGTATATCGTGTACTTCAATTTGAAAGTAGGACATACATTTTTCTTCTAATTCCTCCTTTGTGATCTGCTCAATTAATTCTCCGTCTTTGATAATTCCATAATTTGTGGAAATTTTGCTTAGTTCTCCTAGAATATGAGAGCTAAGTAAAATAGTTTTTCCTTTTTCATGAAGCTGTAATATTAATTGACGCAGTTCTCGAATACCCTCCGGATCAAGCCCGTTGATTGGTTCATCTAAAATTAGAAGATCGGGGTTTCCAAGCAGAGCCAGTGCAATGCCTAGACGTTGTTTCATTCCCATAGAAAAATGTTTTATTTGTTTTTTTTCGATATTTATAAGTCCTGTTATTTGAAGTACATGCTCTACGCTGCTGTAATCAGTAAGTCCCATTAACTTTGCTTTCATTATCATATTTTGTTTTGCTGTCAGATTTGGATAAAATCCTGTGGATTCAATTAATACACCGATTCTTCTGCGAATAATAGGATCGTTTATGGGTTTTCCGAATAGTTTAATTTCTCCTTCTGTTGGAGTGATTAAGCCGCTGATCATTTTTAGGGTAGTAGATTTTCCCGCACCGTTTCTTCCAATAAACCCATAAATTTCACCTTCTTGTACTTTGAGGTTTAATTGTTTTACGGCTGCTTTGTCTTTGTATTGTTTTGTCAGAGAAGTTGTTTCTACAGCCAATATTTTTTTTGTTTTTTCCATTGCTGCTTTGAATTGTCCTTTCTTAAATTTTTAAAACATTTACTCATATAATATCTGTTTTCTATGAAAATCAGTATACAACAGCAGGTTTTAAAAAGTGCTTAGAAAGATTTAAGAAAGTGTAAAGATTTTATGGAAGGTGATTTTCTTATAGAGCTATAAAAGTTTAAAACCAATTCCCCATACTGTTTGGATATAGGTGTCTGTTCCGCTTTTTTTTAATTTGGAGCGGATATTGCTGATATGTACGTTGATGCTTTTATCTTCTGCTAGATATTCTTCACCCCATGCATACTCATAAATCATCTGTTTGGTAAAAACTCGTTTTGGATTTTGAATAAATAGTTCTATCATTAAAAATTCATGACGGGTCAATTCGATTTGCTCCCCGTTTGCTACCATTTCTTGTGTATCTGAATTTAAAGTCCACGTGCGGTAAGTGTATATTTTTTGTGAATTAATTTTATTTCGGCGGCGGAGCTGGACTTGGATTCGAACCAGCAGTTCCGGCAGATCAAATGGTTTACAGATATAGTCTTCTGCACCTGCTGACAGGACTTCCACTTTATTATCTAATTTGCTTTTTGCCGATAATACAATAACAGGAGCCTTCTCGGAAAATAGAGAAACCAATTCTTCCCCTGTGATTCCCGGAAGCATTAAGTCTAATAAAATTAGATCATAGGATTCCATAGAAAACAGCAGTTTTCCTTCACTGCCAGAATAGGCCTGCATACAAGAATACCCATGTTTTTCTAGATATTCTCGAATAATTTGATTATTTTCTGCATCATCTTCTATAATTAAAATCTTTTGCATATTATTCCTCCAATTTATTCTTAATAATAGCTATATAAATTTAAAAAATCTGTTATAATAATAAACACCCCTTCCATATTTATAAAATCTGTTTTGTTAAATAGTATAAAATGAAGAGAAACAACATGACCTATTTAGAAAAAAATATTTTTTAAATAGGTCATGGTATTTTTTCCTTTTTTTCGTTAAAATAAATTTAGAAAAAAAATTAAGGAGAATATATCCATGAAAAAATCTATTTTTAGCTTTTGTTTAGCACTTGTATTATTATTTGCATTTACTGTAACTCCTATGGTAGGAGACAATGCCATTTCACCTCTCTGCGATATGGAAGATGATTATATAGAGTGTACCTAAATAGAAAGCAATTTTATATCAATCAAAATAGTAAACAATTATCAGAGCATACTAGGATACTATTTTGATTGATATAATTTTATTTTACAATGTATTTTCTAGAAATAAAGGCTTGCCGGAATTTTTTTGATATAAAAAAAGAATTTCTTCCTGCCGCTCTTTTTCTTTCATCAATCCTCCAATATAATATGCTATCTGACAGTACTGCTGATAGATCGTATCATTATGATTTAATTCTTTTAAATTCCATCCAATTGTATAAAACAAAATAGAAATTTTGCTTCCACGATCATTTATAATATTTAGATGAATTGCTTTTTGGCAATATTCAATTGCCTTTTTATGATCCCCAAGTAAACCCGTATATTTCGCAAAATTAAAGATTAAAGGTGTTAATAATCTGCAATGATTAGAAATATAAATTTTACTTTTAAGACAAGAAAATAAGGTATCTTCTAATATTTGAGCTGCTTTTTCTATTTCTTGATTCTCCGCATAACAAGATGCAATATTATTAAGTAAAGTAACTTCATTTTTTTTAAATATACATTCTCTTAGTGGAATATCAGGATATTGAGGAATTGTAAACTGAAGTGCCTGTATAAAATTTTTTAAAGCGGTTTCGTTACTAAGCTTTTTTTGTCCCCTTAATAGAATGGTTTCAAGACATAAAAGATCCTGTTTATTCTCTAAAATAGACAGATCTAATTGTTCTTTTAATTTATGCAGCATGAGATTTGCTTTCTCATATTGTTTGTCCTGTACTAAAATTCCAATTTTTCGTCTTTTTTCTAATATTTCATATTGACTGGTTAAGATTCCTGACTGTGCTTTTTCCTTTTGCATCTGAAGAGATTCTGCTAATTTTTCATAGTTTTTCTTACTGATATTTTTCTTTCCGTTTTCTAGCCGAGAGATAAATTCTTCACTCCATTTTAATTCTTCACTCATTTGTGCCTGTGTAAAATGAAATTGGGTTCGCTTGCCTTTTAGCATTTCGCCAAATAAAAAATATTCTGGCTGACCGTTTCGCTGAAAAATGGATAAAATTCCTTTGTCATTAGAAAACCCAGTAATTTCCTTTGCCATTTCCCATGCCTTGATATAATAAGCATAGTTTTGATATTCTTCTGTATTCTCTTTTTTTCGCTGTTCCATTGCTTTTAATTTATATTTCATAAGCGGTAAAATACAGGAAGTTCTTTTATTTTCTCTTAATAGATGTAATGCTGCATTGGAATATTCCAAAACATAATCCCATTTTTCTTCTTTTTCGTATAATTCGCATAATGTATAGATAACATAGGGATAGAGTTTTACTCGTTCTTCCTCATCCCATTTTCTCTCATCCATATCTCTTTTAATTCGATTTAGAACAGAGATATTATATTCATTCTCTTTAGAACCTTTTTCACTTAATACAATAAGATACCATAACTTTAATTCTTCAATAGAAAAACAATATCTTCCAATTTCATTGCTGTCTATTATCTTTGTAGTTGCAGCAAGTGCATTTTTTAGATTTTCTCCCAATTCTTCTAGTTTTCTTCCTGACAACAGTTGATAGATAATCTGCATTTCTTTAAGAAATCTTTGATTTACAAAGTCTTCTTTTTTTATCTCCTTTTTTAGGGATTCCATTTCTTCTTTCATTTGTTTTAAATCCTTTTTATTTGCTAATTCCAGCACAAATTCTTTTTTCTCTTCTAATGTATATTCTTCTAAGGATACGATTAACTCCAGCTTGTCGGCTGATTTTCCCACACGGGATAGTAGTTCTTTTATTAATTCTGCAGAAGCAAAGCAGTCTCCTGTTTCAATTCTAGATAAAGTAGCAACAGAACAAAGTCCCTGTGCCAGCATGGTCTGATTGATCCGCTGTGCACAGCGTTCTGTTTTAATTATTTTTCCGATATAAGTCATCTTTTGTCCCCTCTCTCGTATTATAAAATAGTAGTGTTTATCGACCTTCTTTTTGCCAGACTACTATATGGGAAAAAATAGAAAATATTTCCTTTTTTAGTTATTATACATGAAAAAAAATCAAATATCTATGATAATTCAGGCGATAATTAAAAAAATTAAATTTTATCCTTGTACTCTATGCTAAAATACCCTATAATAAGCAGTACACATAATAAAGCCAGCTTTACTTGGCTGTAAACTTATTATACAAGGAGGTAGTACGAATGAAATCATTTGCCCGTATTAGGGTTTTTATAGTTACTTGTATCTTGGTATTGTCATCTACCATTTATCCGCTGGCAACTGCTGATTTTGAAACTTCTGTTTCTCAGGAGGAAACCACCCCCTTCCCGGTTGACTCTACTACGGATCAGATTGCAGGCTGGCCAATTGCTCCTGTTTTAGAGAGTCACGCTGCGGTTGTAATAGAAGCAGAGACAGGTACAGTATTATATGATAAAAATATGAGTATGCGTTGTTATCCTGCCAGTATTACTAAAATTTTAACTGCTGTTTTAGGAATAGAAAACAGTTCCCTGCATGATATGGTATATTATTCAGAGGCAAATATAGCTGCGGTACCAAGAGATTCCAGTCATATTGCTATTAATCCGGGAGAAGAACTTACTATGGAGAATACACTGTATGGGCTGTTACTGGCATCTGCTAATGAATGTGCCAATGCTATAGCAGAACATGTCTCTGGTTCTATTCCAGCATTTGTTGAATTAATGAATGAGAGGGCAAAAGAATTGGGTGCTGTAAATACTCATTTTGCCAATGCAAATGGACTTCCTGATGAAAATCATTATACAACTTGTTATGATATGGCTATGATTTCACGTGCAGCAGTATTTAATGAAACATATCGAAAAATTAACGGCACTACTTCTTATATGATTCCTCCGACTAATCTACAGCCGGAATCCCGTCCGGTAAATAC
Organism: uncultured Lachnospiraceae bacterium; assembly: GCA_910585255.1. Taxonomy (GTDB): domain Bacteria; phylum Bacillota; class Clostridia; order Lachnospirales; family Lachnospiraceae; genus MGBC114844. The sequence continues at coordinate 1,483 of CAJUEI010000010.1, read as the reverse complement.
CATGCATCATTTGATTTTAAATGGTTCTTCTCACTATGAGGGATGTTTTGGAGGAAAAACGGGATATACTTCAGTTGCCGGAAGTACACTTGTAACCTTTGCCGAACGTGATGGTATGACTTTAATCTGTGTTATTATGCAGTCCACTTCACCGGCTTGCTTTACGGAAAGTGCGGCATTACTGGACTATGGATTTTTATCTTTTAAAAGGGTAAATGTTGCAGAGAATGAGACAAATTATACGTTTCATAGAGATGGTTTTTTTCCTTCTTCTGGTTCGATCTTTGATCGCACATCATTGGATATAGAATTAAATAAAGATTCGGTTATTATTCTTCCGATAAATGCAGAATTTTCGGATGCAAAAGCAGAATTAACGTTTACCAATACCGATGCAGCAGAAGGAGCAGAAAATCTGTCGGAACAGGCTGATAATTCGGAGCAGGAGAGTCCTCTTACATTTGCTACGATTACGTATTCATATGGAGGGCATTATGTGGGATCGGCTACATTAGATGTTACTTATGGGGACAGAAATACTTTTTCATTTACAAAGAGTATTCCTGAGGAGACAAGTACCGTTTTAGAGACGACATCGGATGGAGAAGAGATACTTTCGCAAGAAATAACCGATCTGATGTCAACTGCACCAAAACATGTGATAAAAATTGATATTCGATATCTGATTGCTGGTACTACAGCGTTAGTTCTTTTGCTTGCTGTTCTTTTCTTTTTATCTAAAACAAAGGTGGAGCGGGAACGAAGGAAACGAATTCGCAGGCAGCAGGTTCGCCAGTTTGGTACGTATTCTCGGCTGAATATGCCATATCGGATAAGACGCCGTGACAGAAGGAGTAGTTTTAGAAGAAGACGCAGAAGAATTTAAATATTGTAAAGGAACGTTTTTTGGATGGATTTATTGAGAGTGAATGGATTTTTTGGGGGAAAATGGGGGGGAGGACGCCAGAGAGGGGCAGTTTTATTGAATTGCTGTTCCGCTCTCCAGAAAGAGAAGTTCTAAGGCTTCTGATTTTGGTGCATCCAACCGGACGGACCGGCACGCAATTCGCCTCTGCAGGAGGCTAAACACGTGCCTTTTTCGGACACAAGTGCCCGAAAATCCTAGAGATCAACAGAAGCCCAAGAACTTCTAGCTTTCTTCCGAAGTCACAGCAATCCAATAAAACTGCCCCTCTCTGGCTGTTCACTGGCTCCGGTAATAAAAAACAGGCAGGCTTTTTTTTATAAATTATAGTGATATATTAAAATTTATGTTGTGAAAATAACAGAAATTTATTTTTATTACAAGCGTTATAACAGAGATGGGGGGAACGATCTTTTGCTGTTTTGAATCTGTAAATATTGTAGTTAATCGATCTGTTTCTAAGAGAAAAACAGGCAGATTGGAAAAGTGGTATTGGGCTGTGGTGACTTCGGAAGAAAGTTAGAAGTTCTTAGGCTTCTGTAGAAAACCTAGGATTTT
>CAJUEI010000009.1 GCA_910585255.1 uncultured Lachnospiraceae bacterium | reverse complement strand
AGCAGATAACGGGAATCGAACCCGCCTCTCCAGCTTGGGAAGCTAGCATTCTACCGATGAACTATATCTGCACTACAAGAATTATTATATAGGCAAATTTTTCAAAAAGCAAGTATTATTTTAAAATTTACAAAATTTTTATATTTATTCTTTTTTTACTGTCGGTTCAGTTTGACACAGAGACATTCTAACGTTATAATCAAGTAGTAGAATTAGGAAATAGGAGGCACAAATGTCGGATATAACAAATGTGATAAAGGAAATTGGAAAAGGCAGAAACTTAGAAATTAATCTGCCGAAATATATGAATACGATGATGACAGCATATTACCGCAGTTCTGAGATTCGTCTGTCGATGAATTATTATACGTATTTAACAATGGAACAGAAGGAATATGGTTCTGATTTTGGACTGACAGAATTAACCGTGCGGTTGGATAAAGTAATAAAAGAAGCGATTTTATCGGAGTTTGACGGAAAGATTTTAGAAAAAGCAGTAGAAGAAATAGATGCGATTCGAAATCAAATTATCTCTGATATGAAAGTAATTACACTTTATGCCGATCAGTTTCAGATTTATGAATATATCTTTAACCGAATGGAAGGGCGATTTGAAGAGGTAGAAGCTTTGCCTTTGAATTATTCCGATGAAAAGTTGATACAGAAATTATCGAGTTATATTATGCAGGATTCGGATCGTGCTGTGATTAGCCAGAAGATTACAGAGATTGTATCAACACTTCCGGTACGTTTGACAAAACAGAGGTATTATGAGATTATAAAAGATAGTTTTCTTTTATTTGTCGGATCGGAGCGGCAGGCTTTAGAAGATCATATTTTTATGCTGAAATCCAGTGCAGCATTATTAAAGCCGGAAGAAGAGGAAATTCGTTATCCTCAGATGGATTCCTGTTTAAGAGAATTAGAAAAAGCGGATTATGAAACACTTTCTTTTGAACAGTATCAAAAGATGAAGCAGAAATTACAAGAAATTAGCGGACAGATTGCTCAGGTAACCAATCTTTCTACACTGTTAATAGAGGTAGTAAATGATGTCTATATTCTTTTGCTGTCCATGCCTTATGCATTGGCGGACGCAGAGGAAGTGACTATTTGTAAAGAAATTATGCACCGATCGCAGGAACTTTCTGAAGGCGGCGGGGAAGAAGAGGAATTATCTGCTTTATTCGAACGGTTAGAAGGAAAACAAGAGCGAATTTCGGAGCAAATCACAGCAAATGCTTATCTTTTGGATACGTTGGAAGGACAGAAAAGTCTGATGGAGAGCATTATGCTGGATAAAATTTATGTTTCGCTTCTTCGGATAGAAAAGCTTTCCTCTACCAGCCACTTTATTGAACTGGATGCTGCTGCAGATCGAACCATTGTAGATTATGCCTATGCAGAGGAGAGGGCACATAAGGTAATCGAGGAATTTGCAGCTTGTTTTCAAAACTGCAGCAGACGGCAGATTAGAAGCAGGATGGCGGCCAGTATGATGGCACTTCCGATATTTTTTAAGAATATGGAAGAATTTAAGGAATATGCAAAGACGGCATTAAACAGCTGCAGCGATGCGGAAGAAAAACGCAGCAGTGTAATTTTATTAAAAGATATGATGGAAAATCTGATGTAAGCAGAATAGAGAAGAGAAAATAGGCTATACTTAAAAAGAAAAGGGATACAGGGCAGAAAGATGGGATGTATTAGAAAAAAACGTATCAGTAAAAGGCAGGGAACAGAATGAAGTGGTATCGTCATATCTATATAGGAGAACAGGCAAGGAAAGATCGATATCGGATAATAGGAAAAATTCGGCATAATAGGCTTCAAATGGATATCTATGTAATTACTTTGGCTTCTAACTCAAAGGATTTACTAGATATTTATCCCTCTTATGTATTGCGTCAGAAGCATTTTCAGAAACAGGAGTATTGGATTGTTGGGATAGCAAAGGGCTATGAAGAGGCAATCGAAGTTGCGGTGAAGATTGTAATGGAAGTCTATACAAAGACGGGAACATTCGGCATCCGGGAATATATTGGCAGGTGAGGATATGCTACATATTATATTGATGGTTTTAAAAATACTGGGCATTCTAATACTGGGGATTCTTGGACTGGGACTTTGCATCGGACTTTTGGTTCTGTTTTGCCCGATTCGGTATCGATTCGAGTCTAGTCTTTATGGAAAACCAGAGGGACATATTCAAGTAAGCTGGCTTCTTCGTTTGATTTGCGTGACTATTTCTTATCAGGAAAGTCGGTTTGCATATAAACTTTGTATATTTGGAATTCCGTTAAGAAAACGAAAGAGAAAAGAACAGCAAGTATCATTAGAGACAGAAAACGAAGAAAAAAAGAAAAAATTTTTATTTTTAAGAAAACAAAGAGAAAAATTGCGTATCTTTAAAAATTTAGCATATAAAAAACCAAAACAAAAAAAATCCAAACAGCAAAAAGAAAGACAGGAAATTGAGAAAGAGGCACTGCAGTTAAAAACGGAAAGCAGAATAGAAGAATTACAGTATCAAACAGAAATCGAGACAGAGGAAGAATTAGAACAGCAGACAGAAAGTAAAATAGACAAAGAAGAACTAGAACAGCAGACAGAAAGTAAAATAGACAAAGAAGAACTAGAACATCAAGCAGAAAGCAAAATAGAGAAAGAAGAATTACAACAGCATCAAGCAGAAGCTAGAATAGAGGAAGAACTACAGCAAATAGAAAGTAAAAAAACAGTAAAAAGAAAAAAAGATTGGCAGCAACTTTTTGTACAAATTATTTCTGGCATAAAAAATATTCCAATTAAGATAAAAGAAATTTTAAATAAAATAATAAGTATCTTGGTTAAAATAAAAAAAGCCTTTTTTACAATAAAAACAAAGCTTCAGGAACTTCCAGAACTTCTTAGAAATTTAAATAAAAAAAGACAGGCAATTCTTACCTTTATTCGAGATGAAAAAAATAAAGAAGCATTTCGATATAGCAAAGGGAAATTATTTCAATTATTATATCATGTACTTCCTGGTAAAGTAACACTAAAGCTGCATTATGGATTTTCCGATCCTGCAGTAACCGGTATTTTAACCGGAATGATTTCTATGTTTTATCCAGAGAGTGCAGAGAAATTGGAACTAATGCCGGATTTTGAAAAGCGGGTATTAGAAGGGGAAGTTGCCGTAAAGGGCAGAGTAAGGCTGATTAAAGTATGTTGGATATTACTTTCGATATATTTTCATAAAGAATGTAATCGAGTGATCAAAATGATAATAAAACGCAAAAAGATGTAGCGGCTGTAACGATTACAGCAGAAATGGAGGAAAAGATGGCAGAGAATCAAAACGGCAGTTTTCAGGCAAATTTAGAATCTCTTTTTAAAGGGATGGATACTTTTATGACAACAAAAACAGTAGTAGGAGAGGCAATCCATGCAGGAGATACAATAATTCTTCCATTGGTAGATGTCAGCTTCGGAGTGGGAGCAGGAACATTTGCTGGAGAGAACAAAAATAACGGCGGCGGAGGAATTGGAGGAAAGATGTCTCCAAGTGCGGTATTGGTTATTCAGAATGGAACAACGAAATTAGTCAATGTAAAAAATCAGGATGGGATTACCAAAATATTGGATATGGTTCCTGATTTTGTAAACCGTTTTATGTCAGGGAATAAAGATACTGATATGATAGAATCCGAAAGTGAATCGGAAACAAAAACCGAATCTGAGAAAAAGACAGAATCCGAAACAGAATCTTAAAATAATCAAAACAAATCAAAAACCATATAACAAAAAGCAATCAAAACCCCGTGTTCTGCATATGATAAAGAGAGACAATATGCAGATAGAAGAACGGGGTTTCTATGTATAAAATGGTTGGATTTATTATATTTTGGATAGCAGTAGGAATGGCTTTTTCTCTATTGGTACGCAGCCCGGTCATTCGCACCCTTTGGGTTATTGTACTAATGTTAGTCGGCTATAATTTATTTTGCTGCGGAAAATAGCAAAAGGCAGAAAGACAAAAAAATAAGGACATACCTTCCTATTGAAGTCAGTCCTCATTATCATTCTGTATTCATAGAAATATTAAGCACGTTCCACTGCACCAGATTTTAAGCAAGAAGTACAAACATATACCTTTTTTGTTGCTGTTCCGCCGTTTACTTTAATACGAACAGACTTTACATTCGGTTTCCAAATTGCATTGGATTTTCTATTAGAATGACTTACATTATTTCCAAAGTGGGCACCTTTGCCGCATATACTACATTTTGCCATAATTTTTTGCACCTCCTTGAGATTTTTTGACCTGTACGATCACAACAAAATTTATTTTAGCAGATTTTATCTGATATTGCAAGTAGAAAATAAAAAAATTTATAAAATATGGAATTCTGTTTTCAGAATCGTTTGACATTTTTTTCACATTCTTATATAATAGAAAATATAATGCTGAGAAAGTTACCAATTAGGTGAAAAAAAGAATAATGGAGGCTGGTAGGAGTGGAAGAAAAGGAAATATCAAAGGCAGTCATTAAGCGTCTGCCGAGATATTATCGGTATCTCGGGGAGCTAATGGAAAGTGGGGTAGAGAGAATTTCCTCGAATGAGCTAAGTGAGCGGATGAATGTTACCGCATCTCAAATCCGTCAGGATTTGAATAATTTCGGTGGCTTTGGGCAGCAGGGTTATGGATATAATGTGGAATATCTGTACAATGAGATTGCACAGATACTTGGGATTGATAAGATACATTATATGATTATTGTAGGTGCAGGAAATTTGGGACAGGCAATTGCAAATTATACCAATTTTGAAAAGCGGGGTTTTGTGGTAAAGGGACTTTTTGATGTCAATCCACGCTTAGAAGGTTTGACTGTACGGGGAATCCCGATTCAAAACTTAGATATGATGCCGAGATTTATTAAAGAACATCAGATTGAAATCGCAGCACTTACAATTCCTAAAACACGTGCACCGGAAGTAGTGGAGATATTAGTAAAAAGCGGTGTGAGGGGGATTTGGAATTTTGCACATACAGACTTAAAAGTTCCAGAAGGAGTAATTGTGGAAAATGTGCATTTATCGGAAAGTTTAATGCGGCTTTCTTATAACTTAGTAAATATGGAACAAAAATAAGGAAAAAAGAAATAAAAGAAACAGGTTAGGAAATGCCAAAGTTATGACGATATATGACTAGAAAAAGAAGATACGTGGGAAGATGTTTGGAGGCATTGGTATATGAAATCTACAGAGAGAAACAGAAATTTGGATATGATATTACGCAGAAAGCATATTCCTATTCTGACTCTGGATGAACGGTATATGGAACTGCTTACTGAAAGGGAGAAACCAGATTCTATTCGGAAAATGGAGGCATCTGTTAATGTATGGCTAAAGAAGCAGGGGCGATCCGGAAGTGAAGTAAAAGAACTTCATCGGGCAAAGACACGTTTGATGCGTAATATTGTAGATAATATGCAGGAGGCGGAGGGAGAGTCGGAGCGGAAGAGAGGGAAGAAGCTGGATAAGAGTCAGAAGCTGATTCGAGAGGCAAATGAGAAAATTATGCGTCTAGAGGAAGAGCAGAAGCAGATTCCAGAACGATTAGAAGAGGCGAATCTGGAATTATTGTATGCAACGGCAGATATTTGTTATCAAAAGTTAAAGGAAGACCGGGAAGAGATTGAGGAGATTGCGGAGTGGGTTAGGCGGATTCGCAATGAATTAAAGGATAAACTTGCTAGAAAGAATCGGGTGGAGGCAGAGTATAACCGGATTTATGGAAATCTCCATGATATGCTTGGACCGGAGGTAATGGAATATTTGGATGAAGAGTATGATTTGTAAGATGAGAGCTGCAAGGGGTAGGTAAGACTATGCTTTTGCAGCTTCTTTTTTTGAAGGGGGAGGGAGGAGGGGGAGGGAGGGGGACGCTAGATTTTGGAAGTGGTATCTTGCCGCCGTTCCGCTCTCCGAAAAGTAAGAAAGTCTAAGGCTTCTGAATTAACGTGTATCCAGCCGGACGGACCGGGGTGCAATTCGCCCGTGCAGCGGGCTAAACACACCCCTTTTTTTGCCATTCGAGAATGGCAAAAAATCCTAGTGGATCGACAGAAGCCTAAGACTTTCTAACTTTTCTTCGAAGTCACGGCGGCAAGATACCACTTCCAAAATCTGGCTGTCTCTTCCTGCAGGTAGATGATTGTGATTTTGGCGAAATTTTGAAAATGATATAAGTTTGAAAGGGATTTGTAATGGTATAAGTTTGAAAGAGATTTGTAATGGTATAAGTTTGAAAGGGATTTGTGATGGTGTAGGTTTGAGGAGGATTTGTGATGGTGTAGGTTTGAGAAGGGTTTGTAATGGTGTAAGTTTGAGAGGAATTCGTTTTTAAGTAGGAAGAATGTAGATAGGAAGAGTGTAGATTGGGAGAGGAAACAGCCGGAGTGCGGCATGGTGGCAATGTGACTTCGGAGGAAAGTTAGAAGTTCTTAGACTTTTGTCGATTCTCTAGGATTTGAGGGCACTTGTGCCCGAAAAAGGGGTGTGTTTAGCCCGCTGCACGGGCGAATTGCACCCCGGTCCGTCCGGTTGGATGATCAAAAATCAAAAGTCTTAGAACTTCTTACTTTCTGGAGAGCGGAGCATTGCCACCATGCCGCACTCCGGCGTTCTGCCTGGGTATTTGTCTCGGTATTATTATAATTAGGAGGATTGAATGTATGGAATATTTGATAGATAGTAAAAATATGAAGGAAATCGATAAACAAACAATAGAGAAAGTGGGAATTCCCTCTTTGGTTTTAATGGAGCGGGCGGCTCTTTCTGTTGTAACTGCAATAGAAGATCAGTATGGAAAAGGACAGCGGGTATTGTGTATTTGCGGAACGGGGAATAATGGAGCAGACGGGATTGCCGTTGCTCGTATTTTGCAGGAAAGAGGAGAAAAGAGTGCTATCTATATTCCTAAGGAGTCAGAACATAGTACAGAGGAATGGAAGATACAGCTTGCTATTGCAGAGTCTCTGAAAATCCCTATTTTTAGGAAAAGTCCAAATTGGGACGAATATACTATATTGGTAGATGCGATTTTTGGGATTGGACTTTCTAGAGAAATTACTGGGATTTATCGGGATGTAATAGAATGGATGAATCGTTTTCACACTAAGGTAGTTGCAGTAGATATTCCAAGCGGTATCTGCAGCTGCACCGGAGGCGTACTTGGATGTGCGGTGCGGGCAGATTTGACTGTTACATTTGGGCTGCAAAAGATTGGTTTGGTAAAATTTCCAGGGGCTTGGTATGCCGGAAAGGTACGGTTGGAGAATCCTGGATTTCCAAGAGAAGTGATAGAGTTGTGGAAGACAGATGTCTATACTTATACCAAAGAAGATTTGAGAAAGATTCCTTTAAGAGTGAGAGACGGGAATAAGGGGACATTTGGAAAGGTGGCTGTAATTGCCGGAACGAAGAATATGGCGGGAGCTGCTTATTTTAGTGCTATGGCAGCATATCGAATGGGGGTTGGGCTGGTGCAGATTTGTACCTGTGAGGAGAACCGCAGTATTTTGCAGATGCGGATTCCTGAGGCTGTATTGAGTACTTATACAGAGGATACGGTCGAAGTACAGGTGCGGCAGGTAATGGAATGGGCAGATGTAATTGTGGCAGGTCCCGGGATTGGGCAGTCAGAAACGGCGAAGAGGATTGTTTCTTGTGTACTGAATTATGCTGCAGAACATAGGGAAAAATCGGTGGTATTAGATGCAGATGGGCTGAATTTATTTGCGAAATTGGAGTATCCTTTAGAGAAATTGCAGGGGAATCTTATTTTTACGCCTCATCTGGGAGAATTTTCTAGGTTGAGCGGATGGAGTGTAGCAGAATTAAAGACAGATTTGGAACAGAAGGTGCGGGAGTATGTGAAGAAGTATCATGTTTGTTTGGTCTGTAAGGATGTTAGGACTATGGTAGCATCACAGCAGGAAGAGGGGGTTTATATCAATCTTTCTGGGTGCAGCGGAATGGGAACGGCTGGTTCGGGAGATGTTCTGACAGGAATTATTGCCGGGATGCTTGCTATGGGGCTTGGAAGAAAACAGGCGGCGGAACTGGGGGTTTATTTTCATGGGCTTGCTGGAGAGAAGGGAGCCGAGAAGGTGGGAGACTATGCCCTCTGTGCCTCGGAGATTTTGGAAGGAATTGTAAAAGTTTGGAATATGTAGCGATTTGTGCAAAAAGATCAATTGAAATAAAAAGAAAAAAGTACTATAATTTAAGAATTTCTTGTTGTAAGTTGTGATTATCATACGTAGGTATAATAAAGATAAATTAAAGGAGGCAGAAAGAGATGGAAAATAGGGGAGACAGCTTGGAGGAAGGAAGGGATTTGCCGGGAGGGATTGATGTAAACTCTGGTCATTTGGTTCGGGTTTATGCACAGATTGATGAAGATGCGGTGCTGTCTAATATTGCACAGATGAAAGCAAGACTGTCGCCTGGTACAGAGTTGATGGCAATTGTAAAGACGGATGCATATGGGCATGGGGCGGATTATCTTTCGGAAGCGATAGAGGAGGAAGTGTGCGGTTTTGGGGTTGCAACGGTAGAGGAAGCAGTTAGTTTGAGAAAACATGGACGGAATAAGATGATTTTAATATTGGGATATGTCCATGAGAGTTTATTTTCTGTTGTAGTGGAACAAGGGATTAGTATGGATGTCTATTCTCTCGAGACCTGTAAAAAGTTGTCTCTTGTGGCAGAGAGAATGGGAAAGGCAGCTAAAGTGCATTTTAAATTAGATACCGGGATGAGCAGACTTGGGGTTTTGGCAAATGAGGAGTCATTGGATCTGTTAGAAGAGATTAGAAAGCTGCCATACATAGAAATTGAGGGAATTTTTACACATTTTAGTGCGGCAGATGAAAAAGATAAAACATCGTCTAGGCAGCAGCTTTTTTTGTATCAGGAATTTATTCGAAGGGCGAAGGAGAGAGGGATTACGGTACCTTATTATCACTGTGCCAATAGTGCTGGAATTATTGATATGAGAGAGACAGATTTTAATATGGTGCGTGCCGGGATTGCCCTGTATGGGTTTTATCCTTCGGATGAGGTAGAGACAGAGCAGGTAAGATTAAAGCCGGTATTGTCTTTAATTAGTCATGTGGTTATGGTAAAGGATGTAGCGGCAGGTACAGGGATTAGTTATGGCTCTATTTATGTGACACCAAAACAGGAGCGGATTGCTACTATTCCGGTTGGGTACGGAGATGGATATCCCAGGGCACTTTCAAACTGCGGCTATGTATTGATTCATGGGAAAAAGGCTCCGATTCGCGGACGAATCTGTATGGATCAGTTTATGGTGGATGTCAGTGAGATCCCGAATGTTGCAGTGGGAGATCCTGTGGTGTTAGTCGGAAAGGATCAGGAGGAGGAGATTACAGTAGAGGAACTGTGCAGAATGATTGGGAATACCTTTCATTATGAATTTGTCTGTGATTTAGGGAAGCGGATACCAAGGGTGCATGTCAGGAACGGGAAGCCTTACGCCTGTCATTCCTATGAGTCTATGCTTTAAAATGGAATAACCATGCAAAATCTGGAGATACTTAAGATAAGCCCGTTTGAGAGAAAACAGGCAATAAGAAGTAGAGGATTAGAAACAGATGGAGCGTGAAAATATGATGATTCGCAGAGGAGATATCTATTATGCGGATTTAAGACCGGTGATTGGTTCGGAACAGGGCGGAATTCGACCGGTTCTGATTATACAGAATGATGTAGGAAATAAGCATAGTCCAACTGTGATTTGTGCAGCAATTACTTCGAAGATGAATAAGGCAAAACTGCCAACTCATGTGGAGTTAGACAGCAGCCGTTATGATATTGTAAAAGATTCGGTGATTCTTTTAGAACAGCTTCGGACGATTGACAAAAAGAGATTAAAGGATCGAGTCTGTCATTTAGATAAAGAGATTATGGGGAAAGTGAATCAGGCATTGTGTGTGAGTTTGGAGTTGGAGTAAAGAGTACGCAGAAGATTCGTCATGTACATATTAGCATTTGCTTGACGAAACTGGAAATAGATGCTATATTCCTAACTATATCATGTTATTCCTACACTATAAAATGCAAAGGAGATTTAAGAAATGGAAGAGGGAAGTCCTATATGGGGCTTGATAGTACTTGGACTGCTGGTAATACTGCTGGCAATTGTCAGTGGATTTGGGGCGGCGATTCAGAATGTAAACGAAAGCGAATTGGAAAAAAAGGCAGAAGACGGAGATAAAAAGGCAGGTAAGGCACAAAAGATTGCGGCACATCCCAATGATTTTATTAATATGATGCTGACAACGGTAATGATAATCAGTATGGTGGTTGGAATTTATGAATATCGGCTGTTTCAGGGGGTGCTTCGCCGATTGTTGGTATCTGTGCAGGAGGCATGGAATCCGCTGCTGGTCAGTGGTCTGATTGCATGGATTCCAGCACTGTGTCTGTTGATTTTGGTTATGGTATTAGGAATTTTGGTGCCGAAAAGGCTGGGAAAGCAGTATGCAGAGAAATGGGTGTTTGCACTTTTAAATATTGTACTTTTTTTCTGTATGGTGTTAAAGCCTGTTACCGTTGTAGTTTCGTTTTGTTCCAATTTGCTGGTTCGAATGTTTGGACTGAATCCACATGAGGAATATGATAATGTAACAGAAGAAGATATTATGTCTATGGTAAATGAGGGGCATGAACAGGGAGTTTTGCTTGCCAGTGAGGCAGAGATGATTACGAATATCTTTGAATTTGGAGATAAAGAAGCTTCGGATATTATGACGCATCGAAAGCATCTGGTAGCGGTGGATGAGGAGTGGACATTAAAAGAAACCATGGAATTTATTTTACAGGAGAATAATTCTCGTTTTCCGGTATATAAAGAGGATATTGACAATATTGTAGGAATTCTTTATCTAAAGGATGCAATGATTTATTATCAGCAGAATTTACAGAATAAAGACTGTAAGATTGTAGAGATGCAGAAGCTGCTGCGGAAGGCACACTTTATACCGGAAACTCGAAATATTAATTTGTTGTTTAAGGAGATGCAGTCAAAAAAGATACATATGGCGATTGTAGTGGATGAATATGGTCAGACTGCCGGACTTGTGACAATGGAAGATATTTTAGAGGAGATTGTGGGAAATATTTTGGATGAATATGATGAGGAAGAAGAAAAGATGATTGAGCAGCAGGAGGACGGCAGTTATTTGATTCATGGAATGGCAGGATTAAATGATATAGCGGATCAGTTAGGGATTCGCTTTGAAGAGGAAAGTTATGATACATTAAACGGATTTTTAACGGCACAGATTGATCGAATTCCACAGGAAGACGATGTGATTGATATTTTTTATGCTGGATATGAGTTTAAGGTACTTCAGATTGAAAATAAGATTATCCGCCAGGTCAGTGTGCGGAAAGTGGAAGAAGATGCACAGGAAGACGGGGAAAAAGAAGTTGCAAGTCGTGAGGAATCGTGTTAAAATATAGCCGTTTATAAAAGAGAAAAACGGTGGGATTGAAATAGAAAAAGGAGAGAGAAGCGATGTCGGGACATTCTAAATTTGCAAATATTAAACATAAAAAGGAAAAAAACGATGCAGCAAAGGGAAAGATTTTTACGATTATTGGACGTGAAATTGCGGTGGCAGTAAAAGAGGGCGGCTCCGATCCGGCGAATAATAGTAAACTTCGGGATGTAATTGCAAAGGCAAAAGCCAATAATATGCCGAATGATACGATTGACCGAGGGATTAAAAAGGCAGCGGGAGATGCCAATTCTGTAAATTATGTGGTAAATACGTATGAGGGATATGGACCGAATGGAACGGCGATTATTGTAGATACTTTAACAGATAATAAGAATCGGACGGCTTCTAATGTGCGGAATGCGTTTACCAAGGGCGGCGGAAATGTCGGAACCAGCGGCTGTGTTTCTTTTATGTTTGATAAAAAGGGACAGATTGTAATTGATAAAGAAGAGTGTACAATGGATGCCGATGAGTTGATGATGATTGCATTAGATGCCGGGGCAGAGGATTTTTCGGAAGAAGAGGATAGCTTTGAAGTACTGACTGCACCAGAAGATTTCAGTGCGGTTCGGGAAGCATTAGAGACAGCCTCCATTCCTATGATGGAAGCAGAGATAACGATGATTCCTCAGACTTGGGTAGAATTAACAGATGAAAATGATATTAAAAAGATGAACCGAATTTTAGATCTGTTAGATGAAGATGATGACGTGCAGGCAGTTTATCACAATTGGGATGAATAAGAGAAAAGATCTTTGCTGAAATATTTTGGATTTCGGCAAAGATTTTTTTGCTGTAGGATTTTTGGTATTTGGTTATTAGTTTATCGTATTGATGATAATGTATTAGTGCTGACTTTAGCCTGAACGGGAACACACCGTGATTTGTTCGGTAAATAAGAAAAGGGAAAGACGCCAAAGTTTGGAAGCGGTTTTTTGTTTCCCTCTGGCGTCTTTTTGAAAATAAAAGTTAAATTTTAAAGTTTAAAACCAAAATACCGAACAGCATTATTATAAGAAATTCCCTTTACAATCTCTTCTAACTGTTTTGGATCGTTTGGATATTCTCCGTTCTCTACCCATCCGCCGATTAATTCACACATAATTCTTCTGAAATATTCATGTCTGGTATAGGAAAGAAAACTTCTAGAATCTGTAAGCATACCAATAAAGTTGCCCAACAGTCCTAAATTGGCAAGAGAGATCATCTGCTCGGTCATTCCTGTTTTATGATCGTTAAACCACCAAGCCGAGCCCTGCTGAATCTTGCCTACTGCAGTCGGATCTTGGAAACATCCTAAGATTGTTCCGATAGAAGCGTTGTCATTTGGGTTCAGTGAGTAAATAATGGTCTTAGGAAGCTCGTCTGTTGCATTTAATGCATTTAGGAAATCTGCCATAGAAGCAGAAGGAGCATAATTATTGATACAGTCAAATCCGGTATCTGGTCCTAATTGATTGTAACGGAATACATTGTTGTCTCTTTTACATCCATAGTGCAGCTGCATTACCCAGTTCCGCTTGTGGTATTCTTTTCCTACAAACTGCATAAAAGCGGTTTTAAAGGTTAATTCTTCCTCCGCTGTGATAGAAGCACCAGAGAGACGTTTTGCAAAAATTGCTTCAATTTCTTCCTCAGAAGCCGGAGCGTACATAACATAGTTTAATGCATGATCCGATACGGAACATCCCATAGAAGCAAAGAAGTCCATTCGATTGGAGAGGGCTGCTTTTAAATCGGCGAAGGTTTTGATTTCTATTCCGCTTACTTTGCTTAATTTTGCTAAATAGTCCAGATATTCCGGTTTTTCGATATTCATCGCTTTATCTGGTCTCCATGCCGGAAGTACCTGTACGTCAAAGGAGTCATCTTCTGCAATCTTTTTATGCCACTCTAAGGAATCAATTGGATCGTCTGTGGTGCAGATTAAAGTGACATTTGACTGTTTGATTAAATTGCGGACACTCATACTGTCTTCCTGAAGTTTTGCATTGCAGAGGTTCCATACTTCTTCTGCTGTATCTCCATTTAGTGTTCCGGTATAGCCAAAGTATCTTTGAAGTTCAAGATGACTCCAATGATAGAGTGGGTTTCCGATTGCCTTTGGAAGAGTTTCTGCCCATTTTTGGAATTTTTCTCTGTCGGAAGCATCACCTGTAATATACTTTTCGTCAATTCCGTTGGAACGCATCTGACGCCATTTGTAGTGGTCGCCGCCTAACCAGACCTGTGTGATATTTTCAAATTTTCTGTCTTCAGCGATTTCCTGTGGATTGATATGACAGTGGTAGTCTAATACAGGCATCTTTGCTGCAAACTCATGATAGAGAGTCTGTGCTGTTTCTGTGGATAAAAGAAAATTTTTGTCCATAAACTGTTTCATTGAAAAATCCTCCTTAAAAATAATAATAAAAGTACAGTGTTTGCTGGAAATCTTACCGATGGAGTATGACTAGCTTAAACAAAGATTTTCAGCAGATATTTATTATATAAACTGCAGATACAGTTATATACAAAAGATAGAAAGGCAACATGAATTAAGCTTTATAAAAGCGGCTTTAGTTCGGTTGTCATACGGTAGATAATATTGGCAGATATCGTGGTGCAGGCTGGAACGTCATTTCCTTCAAAAATCCGCATTAAGGAATTTACAGTATTGACACAAAGGGCTTCTACTTTTGTATCAATAGAAGTGAGCTCCGGCTCGGCACAGGTGGCAAGGATAGAATTATTATACCCTACAATACTGAGTTTTTTGGGAACGGAAATATGGTGTTCTAATGCGTATTTTAATGCACCAACAGCAAGAAAATCATCGGAAGTAATCACACCGTCAAAAGTGTAGCCCTGTTGATAGAGAGAAGCAACGATGCCTTTTGCTTCGTAGATTCCTTTGGGACATAATTGCAAAAATTGCTCGTTTGGTCGGATACCATGGTTTTGCAGTGCTGTTAAAAAGCCGTTCTTTTTTTGCAGACCGCTGTAGGAATTGCTGGTATAAAGATATAAAAGTTTTTTTCTGCCAGAGGAAAGAAGAGCATGGGTAATTTGGTATACGGCACGGTAGTCATCACAAATGGTACAATAAATATTTTCTCCTTCTAAATAGCCGTTAATCAGCATAATGGGAACTTTTTCTGCTGCAGAAAAGATATAGGCGTTGTCCTTGTATTTGGGTTCTAAAAATTTGGAACCTACTAAGATCAGGGCATCTACCCGTTTGGAAAGAAGCAGATTTAAGGACTGCTTTTTATTGTCTAAATTGTCTCCGGTGCAGCATAGAATTGAGTCATAGCCGTGAATTCGCAGTTCGTGTTCGGTGTAATATACTGCATTTGCCAGATACATATCAGAGGAGTCTGTGCACATAATACCGATTGTCTGCATTGTATTCAAGCCTAAGCCTCTGGCAAAGATATTCGGGGTATATCCTAGTTCCTGCATAACGGATAGTACTTTTTGTCTGGTAGCATCACTTACATTGGGATTTCCGTTCATCACACGAGAAACGGTAGCGATGGATACACCGGCTTTGTTCGAGACATCATAGATATTCAATTTGCTCCTTCACTCCTTTACCTATAAAATAGAAGGGTGTGACTGTCAGATACGGGATGTAAGTGCTTACACCCTTTTTTAGATTATACTATGCATTGTGAAGAATGGCAATAAAAAATTGAAAAATATTGAAAAATGGAATTGACTTATTGGCAATTTGTATGTAGAATAGAAAATGTAAGTGCTTACAATATACAGATAAGCAAAAAACTGTTGACCGTGACCGCATGATAAGTTACCAATTGCCCGGTTACATCCTATTTTAAACGATGAGGTGGTAAAAGAGATGGAAAGATTAACCAAGAAAATTTCAAATCCTGTAGAAAGACCAGTAAAAGTAATTCAGTTCGGAGAAGGAAACTTCCTTCGTGCATTTGTGGATTATATGTTTGATGTAGTAAATGAAAAGACTGACTTTAACGGCAGTGTAGTAATTGTAAAGCCGATTGAGTTCGGAAATCTGGACCGCTTCCATGAGCAGGACTGCCAGTATACGCTTCAGTTAAGAGGTATTGAGAACGGGGAAGCAAAAGTAGACACTCGTATTATTACTTGTGTATCGGATGCGGTTGCTGCAATTGAAGATTATGACAAATACAGTGCATTGGCAAAATTAGATTCTCTTCGTTTTGTGGTTTCGAATACAACAGAAGCTGGCATTGTATATAATGAGACCGATCAGTTTGATGCAAAGCCTCCAAAGACATACCCTGGAAAGCTGACAAAGTTTTTATATGAGAGGTATCAGCATTTTAACGGGGCAAAAGAGAAAGGGTTGATTTTGATTCCTTGTGAGTTAATTGCAGATAATGGAATTGAATTAAAGAAATGTATTTTCCAGTTTATTGATCTGTGGAATTTAGGAGAGGAATTTAAGGCTTGGGTAGAAGAGGCATGCTCGTTCTGTCCGACTTTGGTAGATCGGATTGTGCCAGGTTATCCAAGAGATGAGGCAGCAGAACTTTGTGAAAAATTTGGTTATGAGGATCAGCTGATTGATACAGCGGAGATATTTGGGCTGTGGGTAATTGAAAGTGATAAGGATTTAGAGGCATTAAAGAAAGAGCTGCCATTTGATAAAGCAGGGCTTCCGGTAGTGTTTACAGAGGATCATCATCCGTATAAGGAAAGAAAAGTGCGGATTTTAAATGGTTCACATACTTCTTTTGTACTGGCTTCTTTCCTTGCAGGAAATGATTTGGTAAAGCAGTCTATGGATGATCCAACGATTCGGAAATTTATGGAAGAGACTTTGTTTGATGAGGTAATTCCTACTTTGTCTTTGCCGGAAGAAGAGTGCAGGGAGTTTGCAGCTGCTGTGATTGATCGGTTCCAGAATCCTTATATTAAGCATAAGTTATTGGATATATCTTTAAATTCGGTATCGAAGTGGGAAGCACGCTGTCTGCCTTCTTTCCTTGGATATGTGGAGAAGTTTGGAAAGCTGCCGAAGTATTTGACTTTCTCGATTGCTGCGTTGATGAGCTTTTATTCTACTCAGAAGGAGGGAGAAATTAATGGCGGACGGTGCCTGATTGGGAATCGGAATGGAGAGGAGTATGCGATTCGGGATGATCAGGCGGTGTTAGATTTCTTCCAGGCAAATTCGGGGAAGGAAGCACGGGAGTTTGCAGAGGCTTATTTGAGTACGGAAGCGTTCTTTGGGCAGGATCTTTCTAAGGTGGACGGGCTTGTTGATGCTGTAGCCGGATATGTGGCTGATATTCGGAATAAGGGGATGCGGGCTGTAGTGGAAGAATTGGTGAAATAGAAAATTTGGAGATGGTCTGTAGGAGAAAATGGTACTGAGTTGGAAGATTGCAGGAAATATCGTGTTGGGTTGTGAAGAGGACGCTTGTCTGATAGGGTGATTCTCTGCTGGAGCCGTTTGCACTAAGGCTTCCTCGCAGCGGACACGTAAGGCACGAAAAAACCGTGCCTAAGTGCCGGCGGGAAGCAATACTCCTGCAGAGATTCACCCTATCAGACAGGCTGTGTGTTCTGAACGGAATGGTTGTTTTAACCTATCAAGGAAGTCCTCCGCTTCTAAGCCGTGAAGGCGAAAGCGGTGGGTTGGGGGATTTCTTTGTGTCGGATGGGGGTAAGTCCCATCTGACAAGCTGCGATAGCGGCATAGGATGATGGGGAAGTAGCGGAGCGGATTCCGAATTTCCTTTGACTTTATTTTTATAGAGAATAGGCTGGTTACAGCAGAAATGGAGTGTGTCATGCAGGATATTATCAAGATTCACCAGAATGATAACGTAGCGGTTGCATTGAAACCAATTGAAAAGGGAACAACTTTAAGTGTAGGCGGAAAAGATGTTACAACGGTGGAAGAAATTCCTCAGGGGCATAAGTTTGCGATTCGGGCGATTTCGTCTGGTGAAGAGGTTGTAAAGTATGGATTTCGGATTGGCTATGCAAAAGAGGATATAGCGGAAGGGGCTTGGATTCATACTCATAATTTAAAGACTGCTTTAGGGGATTTGCTGGAGTATTCTTATCATCCCACCGGAACGGAGTTAAAGGAGACGGAACATGCCTATTTTGATGGGTATAAGAGACCGAATGGAAAGGTTGGCGTTCGGAATGAAGTTTGGATTATTCCAACGGTTGGCTGTGTAAATGATATTGCAAAAGCATTGGAGAAGAAGGCACAGAAGCTGGTTCAGGGAACAGTGGAAGAAGTGGTTACTTTTACTCATCCTTATGGATGTTCTCAGATGAGTGAGGATCAGGAGAATACCAGAAAGGTGCTGGCTGATTTGATTAATCATCCTAATGCAGGAGCAGTATTGGTGCTGGGATTGGGATGTGAAAATAGTAATATTGGGGAATTAAAGCGGTATATTGGAGAATATGACGAGAATCGGGTAAAGTTTTTGGTGTGCCAGGATGTGGAAGATGAGATGGAAGCAGCTATGTCGCTTTTGGAGGAGTGTGCGGCATATGCCGGGCAGTTTAAGAGGGAGAAAGTGGACGCTTCAGAATTGATTATCGGGATGAAGTGCGGCGGATCGGATGGGTTGTCTGGAATTACGGCAAATCCTACGGTAGGGGCTTTTTCGGATATTTTGATTTCAAAGGGAGGAACTACGATTCTTACAGAGGTTCCTGAGATGTTTGGGGCAGAAACGCTTTTGATGGATCGGTGTGCAGATGAGGCGTTGTTCCATAAGACTGTGGATCTGATTAATGATTTTAAGAATTATTTTAAGCGGCATGATCAGACGATTTATGAAAATCCTTCTCCTGGGAATAAGAAGGGCGGAATCTCTACTTTGGAGGATAAGTCTTTGGGGTGTACACAGAAGTCAGGGAGTGCATTGGTAAAGGGTGTATTGTCTTATGGAGAGCCGGTTTGTACAAAGGGGCTGAATCTACTAAGTGCTCCTGGAAATGATTTGGTTGCTGCTACGGCATTGGCGGCTTCTGGGGCACATATTGTTTTATTTACTACCGGGCGTGGAACGCCGTTTGCTTCTCCTGTGCCTACAGTAAAGATTTCTAGTAATTCTGCTTTATATCAAAAGAAGATGAATTGGATTGATTTTAATGCGGGACGTTTGGTAGAGGAGACTTCTATGGAAGAGCTTTCTATGGATTTGTTCCAGTATGTGCTGGAGGTTGCTTCTGGACGTAAGGTAAAGGCAGAGGAAGCAGGATTCCATGATATGGCTATTTTTAAGCAGGGTGTAACATTATAAATAGTTTTCTTTCTGATATAATTTACATTGACAAAAGACAGGGTAAATTTTATAATGAATGATAGAAAATGATTTGTTGTGATTGCAGAAGTAAGAATTGTCTGACAAAAGAAAGCAAGAGGGCAGATGACTAGGATTATGAGGAAGTAGCGGAGCGAATTTCGAAATTCGAAATCCGAAATTCCTTTGACAAAGGAGGGATAAATAAAAGAAAATAAAAGAAAAGAGAGAATTGGAATTAAGACTGAAAAAAAGAATAAAATAAGAAAGAAAAAATCTAGGAAAGGAAAAGCTATTAAAAAAGCAGACGGATTGGCTTTTGATAGCAGATAGGAAACATGAACAAGGTATTGGAAGAGATTAGTAAGATTGGTATTGTGCCTGTAATTGCATTGGACAAAGTGGAGGATGCAGAACCTTTGGCGAAAGCTTTGATAGAGGGCGGACTTCCATGTGCAGAGGTTACATTCCGTACAGATGCAGCAGAAGAATCCATTCGGATTATGGCTTCTAAGTTTCCTGAGTTATTGGTGGGTGCTGGGACTGTTTTAACAACAGAACAGGTAGATCGTGCAGTTAATGCAGGGGCAAAGTTTATTGTAAGTCCTGGATTAAATCCAAAGGTAGTAAAATACTGTGTGGAAAAAGGAATTCCTGTAACACCTGGTACGGCAAATCCAAGTGATGTAGAAGTGGCAATTGAACTGGGATTAGAAGTAGTAAAATTCTTCCCGGCTGAGGCTGCAGGCGGATTAAATATGATTAAGTCTATGGCAGCTCCTTATACCAATATGAAATTTATGCCTACAGGCGGTATCAATGCAACTAACCTGACTTCTTATCTTGATTTTGGAAAGATTATTGCATGCGGCGGAAGCTGGATGGTGAATAAAGATATGATGAAGAACGGGGATTTTGACGGGATTAAAAAGCTGACACAGCAGGCTGTAGATACGATGCTGGGATTTGAAATGAAACATATCGGAATTAATGCAAAAGATGAAGCAGATGCAGATGGAATTGCAAGTGCATTGAATAAGATGTTTGGCTTTGAAAAGAAAGTCGGCAATAGTTCGATCTTTGCTGGGACAGGCTTTGAAGTAATGAAGAAGCCTTATTTAGGGGCAAACGGACATGTAGCAATTCAGACGAATTATATCAATCGGGCAATCTATCATCTGGAGAAGAGAGGATTCGAATTTGATATGGATACGGCAAAGTATGATGCAAAAGGAAATATGAAGGCTGTTTATTTCAAGGGAGAATTCGGCGGATTTGCACTGCATTTGGTACAGAAATAGAAATAGAAGCAGAAGTAGAGTCAGGATGATAAAAGAACATTAAAATTTGAAATTAAAAAATAGTTTAGATTAAGAAAACGGAGGAATTTTAAAAATGGCAAAAGTAGTTACAATGGGCGAGATTATGCTGAGATTATCCACACCAAACAATGAAAAATTTATTCAGGCAGATGAGTTTGATGTATGTTATGGCGGCGGTGAAGCAAATGTAGCGGTATCTTTGGCAAATTATGGACATGATGCAGAGTTTGTTTCAGCCGTGCCGGATAATGAAATCGGTGAGTGTGCAGTTGCTGCATTGAGAAAGTATAATGTAGAGACCAAGAATATAGCAAAATGCGGTGAGAGACTGGGAATCTATTTTTTGGAGTCAGGCTGTTCTATGAGACCTTCTAAGGTAGTGTATGACAGAGCACATTCTTCTATTTCTACTGCTACTGCTGCTGATTTTGATTTTGATAAGATTTTTGAAGGAGCAGATTGGTTCCACTTTACCGGAATTACACCGGCTGTATCAGATTCTGCTGCTGTTTTGACAGAAGAGGCATTAAAGGCTGCGAAGAAGCATGGAGTAAAAGTTTCGGTGGATTTAAACTTCCGTAAGAAATTGTGGTCTTCTGAAAAGGCACAGAAGGTTATGTCAAATCTGATGCAGTATGTAGATGTATGTATTGGAAATGAAGAAGATGCAGAATTGGTATTAGGATTTAAGCCTGGTAATACAGATGTAACAAGCGGCGAGTTGGAATTGGCTGGTTATAAGAGTATTTTTGAGCAGATGGTGGAGAAGTATAATTTTGAATATTGTGTAAGTTCTTTACGGGTAAGCCATAGTGCTTCTGATAATGGATGGTCTGCTTGTATCTATTCTAGAGATACAAAAGAATTTTATCATTCTAAGACTTATAGTATTCATCCGATTGTTGACCGTGTTGGCGGCGGAGACTCTTTTGCTGGCGGTACAATCTGCGGATTTGTAGATGGAAAGAATTTCAAGGATGCATTGGAATTTGGTGTTGCAGCTTCTGCATTAAAGCATACGATTCCTGGAGATTTCAATTTGGTATCTCGTAAGGAAGTAGAGACATTAGCTGGCGGAGATGCTTCCGGTCGTGTGCAGAGATAAGAAGTTTGTAAAGGTTTATAGAGTGTTGGAATAGTTTTGTTGTGCTTTTAGTGGCTCTCTCTTAGGGCAGAGATTTGGTCTGGGAGGGAGCTTTTTGTGTGGCTGGAAGCAGGAACTTTTTATAAATTGTTGAAAATATAAATGGCTTATACTATAATAGGTCTGAATAAAAATCAGATATTGTTTTGGAAGAATAGGGATAAGGAGAGAGAAACATGATATTAGTGGAATACCCAAAATGTACAACTTGTCAAAAGGCAAAAAAGTGGTTGGATGTGAAGACATGTCAATATACGGATCGAAATATTAAGGAGAATCGTCCTACAGCGGAAGAATTAAAGGAATGGCATAAGAAAAGTGGTTTGCCATTGAAACGATTTTTTAATACAAGTGGTTTGATCTATAAGGAAAAAAATTTAAAAGAAAAGCTTCCTCTTATGAGTGAGGAAGAACAGTATCAGCTTTTGGCTTCCGATGGGATGTTGGTAAAGAGACCCATTTTAGTATTGGAAAATACGGTTTTGGTAGGGTTTCGGGAAGCGGAATGGGAACATGCTGTTTCAAAAGAAGTTTAGAGAGATGGATTTAGAGAGAGGGATGGATTTTGAATTATGATATGACAGAGGGAAGCATTACCAAGAATCTTTTAAAATTTGCATTTCCTCTGATGATTGGAAATTTGCTGCAGCAGTTGTATAATATTGCAGATACCTTGATTGTAGGACGTTATTTAGGGGAAAATGCACTGGCAGCGGTGGGGTCTTCTTACACGCTTATGGTCTTTTTAACCTCTATTTTGCTTGGGCTTTGTATGGGAAGCGGAGCTTTTTTTTCGATGCAGTTTGGCAGCCGAAATTTTGAACGGCTGAAGAATGGATTTTTTCTTTCTTTTGTTTTAATCGGAGGAATTACACTGGTGCTGAATGGGATCGTTTATCTTGGGATGGATGCGATTCTTTGGTTTTTGCGTGTGCCGAAACAGGTGCTTGGATTGATGCAGGAGTATTTGTGGTATATATTTTTGGGGCTTTCTGCTACATTTCTTTATAATTATTTTGCCAGTCTGCTCCGGGCAATTGGAAATTCAGTGGTTCCGCTGTGTTTTTTAGGTATATCGGCGGTGATTAATATTGGACTGGATCTGCTTTTTATATTGGTATTTGCATGGGGAGTAAAAGGAGCTGCTGTTGCCACTGTTTTGGCACAGTACTTTTCAGGAGTTGGAATGGTGATTTATTATTGGAAAAAGTGTCCGCTGCTTCGGGTGGAACGGAAACATTGCTATTGGGATGGACGGGTAGTGAAGGAGATTGCCGGATTATCGGTTTTAACTTGTATGCAGCAGTCGATTATGAATTTTGGAATTCTAATGGTGCAGGGATTGGTCAATAGTTTTGGTTCGGTAGTAATGGCAGGTTTTGCTGCAGCCGTAAAGATTGACTCTTTTGCGTATTCTCCGGTGCAGGATTTTGGAAATGCTTTTTCTACCTATGTTGCTCAAAATTTTGGTGCGGGAAAGAGAGAGCGGATTGAGCAGGGAATGAAAGGTGCAGTTTTGGCAGTACTGGGATTTTGTTTGGTAATTAGTTGTCTGGTCTGTGGGTTTGCAAGACCTCTTATGGAAATTTTTATCGATGCTTCCCGGACAGATATTGTTGAGGCTGGGGTTGGTTATCTGCGGATTGAAGCGACATTTTATGTTGGAATCGGGCTGCTGTTTTTGCTGTATGGGTATTATCGGGCAGTGAGAAAGCCGGGAATGTCGGTGATATTAACGATTATTTCACTGGGGACAAGAGTAGTGCTTGCCTATATGTTGTCTGGGATTTCTTGGATTGGTGTCCGGGGAATTTGGGCGGCTGTGCCAATCGGTTGGGGGCTTGCCGATTTGGTTGGAGTATGGTATTTTTGGAAGAGTCGAAAGAAAAGTGGTGAGAAGATAGGATGACTTATTTAGAGTGTGTGGATTATATTCATTCCATTCCAAAATTTACAAAGAAAACAGAACTGTCTAATACGATACGGTTATTGGATATGCTTGGGATTGATAGAATGGGTTCAAGAGTGATTCATGTAGCTGGAACAAACGGAAAGGGCTCAACTTGTGCATTTCTTGCAAAGATTTTAGAAGAAGCCGGGTATCAAACAGCACTGTTTACTTCTCCGCATCTGATTGATTTAGAGGAACGGATTCAGATAAATCGGGTGCCGATTGCACGGGATGAGTTTTGTACTGCCTGTGAAAAAGTAAAAGAAATCAGCGAGAAAATGGTAAAGGAGGGCTATTGTCATCCTGCTTATTTTGAATTTCTTTTTGGAATGGCGATGTTTTTCTTTCAAAAGGAACAAGCAGAATATCTGGTATTAGAGACGGGACTGGGCGGAAGGCTGGATGCGACCAATGTATTTTTAAAACCGCTTCTTACGATAATAACACCGATTAGTTATGATCATATGGAGATTCTTGGAAATACATTAGAAAAGATTGCAGAAGAAAAGGCAGGGATTATAAAAGAGGGAGTACCAGTTGTCTACTGGGGGGAAGAGGAAGCAGTGGCAAACGTAATCGAGAAGATGGCTCAAAAGAAACATGCCTGTATTTATAAAATAACAGAAAAAGATTATAAAATTTTAAAAATTCATCACAAATCTATTGATTTTTGCATGAATTGTGGGTATTATGGTAACAGCCACTTTTCGCTGCCGTTTCCAGCGGCATATCAGGCGGGAAATGGGGCATTGGCTTTAGCGGCAGCAGAAAACTTAAGAACCATACAGCCGATTTCGGCTGCTGTTATACAGAGAGCATTTGCAGAAGTAAAGTGGGCAGGAAGGATGGAGGAGGTTCTTCCTGGAGTTTTTGTAGATGGTGCACATAATAAAGCTGGAATTGCAGCATTTATGGAGACAGTGAGAAAGAGACCACGAAAGGGAAAGCAAGTGCTGTTATTTTCTGCTGTAAAAGAGAAGGAATTAGAGCCTATTGTTCAGGAACTGTGCAGAGAGGCGGATTTTTCTGGTATTGTTTTAACAGAGATAGAAGGTGACAGAAAGACGGATCTTTTGTTTTTACAAAAAATCTTTTCTTATTATATGAAAACAGAAACTATCCAAGCAAAGACAAGTTTGCCTAGAATAATTGGAATTGCGGATACAAAAGAAGCATTAGAGACAGCAATTGCATGGAAAGAAGAGAACGGCACGGTATTTTGTGTAGGTTCTCTTTATCTGGTCGGACAGATAAAAGCAGTAGTAAAAGAAGAATATGGAGGATGATTATGATTGATTTTGATACGGAAATTAAGAAATTCCATCCCAGTTTGGAAGTAGAAGAGGCAGAGGATGCAATTTATAATAATGATTTAACCGATGCAGTGGATATTATGATCGAGATGATGAAGGAAAAAGAAAAATGAGATGTTATAAATGTAATGCAGTTCTTTCTGAAAGTGAATTCTGCAATAAATGCGGAACGGATGTGGCTGTATACAAAAAGATTCTCCGCAGCTCAGAGGCACATTATAATCAGGGACTTGCAAAGGCACAGGCAAGGGATTTAAGCGGTGCAGCGGATTCTCTAAGACGCAGTGTGAAATTAAATAAGAATAATATTAATGCCAGAAATCTGCTGGGGCTTGTTTATTTTGAGATGGGAGAAGCAGTTGCTGCTCTTTCACAGTGGGTAATCAGTAAAAATCTGCAGCCAGAGAAGAATATAGCAGATAATTATCTAAATGATATAAGGAAAAATGCATCGAAGTTAGAGACTATCAATCAGACAATTAAAAAATATAATCAGGCACTTACGTATGCCAAGCAGGACAGCCATGATTTGGCGGTGATTCAGCTAAAAAAGGTGTTGAATCTAAATCCCAATATGGTAAAGGGGCATCAGCTTTTGGCACTATTGTATATTCATAATAATGAATATGAGAAAGCAGCAAAACAGTTAAAAAAAGCGATTGCGATTGATAAAAGCAATCCTCTTACACTGCAGTATTTAAATGAAATTGGGGAAGAGGTAAAGGAAAAGGAGAAAAAGGCAGAAACAAAGCCCAGAAAAGTACAGGAACGTCCACGTCCGAGTATTAGCGGAGATGATGTGATTATTCCCCCAACGAATTATAAAGATACCAATATGGGCGGGCTTACCATATTAAATGTGGTGATTGGAATTGCAATTGGAATCGCAGCGGCATGGTTTTTAATGCTTCCGGCAAAGGAAAAAAATTTATCTTTAGAGTATCAGAGAAATTTTGAAAATATGAGCAGTCAGTTAAGCGGCTATGGGGTGCAGGTTTCGGAATTAGAGCGGGAAAAAGAAGAGCTTTCCGAGAAAATAAAGAGTCTGCAGGCAGAGGTGGACAGTTATGCTTCTGCTCCTGATATTTCGGTTGCATATGAGACACTGCTTTTGGCACAGCAGTACTATGAACAGGGAGATTACCTAACGGCTGCAGAGACATTGGCAAAGGTTGAAGAGGGATTTGAGCAGTCAGAGGCATATGCTGCAGTATTCCAGAGAATTCGGACGGATTCGGTTGCCAGAGCCATTCGGGAATTATATGATACCGGATATGATCAGTATCGAAAACAAGAGAATTATGAAGCGGCATTGAGTACATTTCAGCGTGCATTTGAATTAGATCCTAATGCAGTGGATTCGGCATTGCTTTATTATATGGGGCGGTGTTATCAGCGGCTTGGAGATGCAGAAAAAGGGAATGAGTGTATGGATATGGTATTAGAGCGGTTTCCAAATGATGGATTTGCGAAGTATGCCAGAGAATATAAGACAAATTAAAGAGATATAACACATAAGAGAAAGCTGCAAAGTAGAGAACAGCACGATCCGATAAGAAAATAAAAGACAAAGAGAAAGATGGAGATTTCCATAGAAGAACGATTTTAAAACCGAGAGGAAAAAAGTCGTTCTTTTTTATTTTTAATTTATTCTCTTTTAAAGTTTGGTTTGAGTTTGGTTTGAGCTTGGTTTGAGTTTGATTTTAAGGGAAAATATAGAATATTATCTTATTAGAAAGGACAGAGAAAAAATGGAAGAAAGTTATGAGATTCGAGATGGGGTTTTGATTGTCGGATTGGGTCATGAATTAGATGATCCGAGTGCAACCCGTGTACGATTAGAAACGGATGCTTGGATTCGGGAGGAAAGGCTACAGGGGATTTTATTCGATTTTAGCAATACTGTATTTATGGACAGCTCCGGGATAGGGATGATAATTGGTCGCTATAAGAAGATGAAGGCACAGGGAGGGTTTGTAGGAGTAACCGGAGTGGGAAGAAATATTAATCGGATTATGGAGATTTCTGGTCTTTATAAAATTATTGAGATTTTTGAGATACAACGATAACGGACAGATAGCGAGTTTATAAGGAGGGGAAGGATTAATGGAAACAAATCAGATGACATTGGAATTTGACAGTATTTCAGCAAATGAAAGTTTTGCACGGGTAGCAGTGGCAGCATTTGCTTCTCAGTTAAATCCTACATTGGAGGAAATTGAGGATATTAAGACGGCTGTTTCAGAGGCGGTAACTAACAGTATTATCCATGGATATGAGAAAAAAAGCGGAACGGTGCGGCTAGAAGCAAAGCTGGATTTTCTGCGGAATGAGTTAAGTTTAATTATAACCGATTGGGGTTGTGGGATTGAGAATGTACCACAGGCAAGGGAACCTTTGTTTACAACAAAGCCAGAATTAGAACGCTCCGGAATGGGCTTTGTGTTTATGGAAGTCTTTATGGACGGGCTGGAGGTAGAATCAAAGCCGAATCAGGGGACTGTAGTACGAATGAGAAAAATTATCAGCAGACAGCCGGAGTGCTAGATGGCGGATGAAGTAATTCGCCTGATTGAGGCTGCACACCAAGGAGATAAAGGAGCCAGAGATCGTCTGGTTACGGAAAATATGGGGCTAATCTGGAGCATAGTACGCAGATTTTCCGGTAGAGGATACGAATTGGAGGATTTATTTCAAATCGGGAGTATCGGACTGTTAAAGGCAATCGATAAATTTGATACCAATTATGAAGTAAAATTTTCCACTTATGCAGTGCCAATGATACAGGGTGAGATTAAGCGGTTTTTGCGGGATGATGGAATGGTAAAAGTGAGCCGAACGTTAAAAGAAAATGGATGGAAAGTAAAGAAAGCAGCCGAACAGCTGGCTTTTCAGTTAGGCAGAGATGCAACCTTGGAGGAAATTGCGGCGACAACCGAACTTTCTGTTGAAGATATTATTATGGCTATGGAAGCCAATGAAGAAGTGGAATCTATTTATCGTACAGTATACCAGGGAGACGGCAATGAAATTTATCTTTTGGATAAAATTGAAGCCAGGGAGGACAGTAGTTTTGGACAGACGGAATCACTGTTAAACCATATGATGATAGAACAGCTATTAAAAGAACTTTCCAAAGAAGAGAAGAAATTGATTATTTTGCGCTATTATAAAGAAAAGACGCAGACAGAGGTGGCAAAAGAATTAGGGATTAGTCAGGTACAAGTATCTCGGTTAGAGAAGAAAATATTACTTCGGATGCGTGGAAAAATATAATGTATATTTTTTCAAAAGAATACTCATACTGGTAATAGGAGGACAGATAAAAAAGCAGGACTGCTTGGCAATAAAGGAGAGGAGTGAGAGGCAGATATGAAGCCAGTTATGAAAAAAGAGCAATATGATATAGTGCTTTGGCTATTGGTAATAGCGGCACTCTGTTTAATTGGACTGTTAATCTATTTTATCTGGTATACTTTAGCAGAGCCGCAGGTAAATGGAACACTTGTAATGGCAGAAGAGATTCTTAGGAAGAGAGGATCGCTATGAGTGATATTTTATATCTGAAAATAGCAAAAAATATAGAGGTCTGTCAGAAAGATATCTTTCTTTCGGATGTTGCCAGTATGGAGTGTACTAATCGGGATATTTTAAATAAGGTAAAGGCGATTCGTCTGTTAAAGATTCCGGATCAAAAGAATAATCGCTATGTATTCTCTATTTTAAAAGTAATTGAAGAAATTCATAAGATCTGTCCGCAGCTTGAGATACAGAATTTAGGAGAAATTGATTTTATCATTGACTATGAGGCACCCAGAAAGCAGTCTCCTTTTATTCAATGGGGAAAATTTTTATTTATTTGTCTGGTTACTTTTTTCGGAGCTGGATTTTCGATTTTGACTTTTCATAACGATGTCGGAGTAAATACTATCTTTGCAGAGTTATACCGCAAGGTAATGGGAGAGGAGGCAGCCGGATATACCATTTTAGAGATCTCTTATTCAGTTGGACTGGTGCTTGGAATTTTGCTGTTTTATAATCACTTTGGAGGAAAGAAAGTAACAACGGATCCGACTCCGGTAGAGGTAGAGATGCGGCTGTATGAAGATGATATTAACCAGACTTTGATTGAGGGAGTAAACCGAAAGGACAAGCATATTGAAGTGCAGTAAGGAGCGAATATGTGGTGGAGATTACTTGTGTTGGCAGTGATTGGGGCAAGCGGCGGTGCTGCTGTATCGGCAGGAATAGTAGCCTTAATTACTACGATTGGAGTGGTGGCACGGCTGGTCGGAAAAAGTCATACAGCAGAATTTGCCAAGCATTATGAGACTAGCATTACGTTTGGTGCATTGGCAGGAACTATTGTTTCTCTTTTTCCTGTTTCCGTGCCGATTGGAATAGTAGGACTTTTTTTAGCTGGCGGATCGATGGGAATTTTTGTCGGAGTGTTAGCGATGTCTTTGGCAGAAAGCTTAAATATTACTTCTATCTATGCCAGACGGGTACGGCTTTCGAAAGGGATTTGTTATATTATACTGGGAATTGCACTGGGCAGAGGAATAGGTGCTTTTTTGCAGTTAAGCGGATTTTTAAATATAGATGTATAATGGGAAGAAGTGAGAGAATGATGAATACAAATCAAACAATGGAGACAAAGGAACAGCGGTTTGAAAAAGAAGTAAAGAGAGTAACACCAAAGCACAATGTATGGAAAAATATGTTTCATGCTTTTTGGATGGGCGGTCTGTTCTGTCTTTTAGGACAGTATTTTATCAACGGCTATATGTCCTTTGGAATGGATAAAGATACAGCGGGAAAGTGGAATCTGCTGACCCTGATTTTAATTAGTGTGCTGCTTACCGGGTTAAATCAGTTTGGAAAATTGGTAAAACTGGGAGGAGCGGGAGCGATTGTGCCGATTACTGGTTTTGCAAATTCAGTAGCGGCTACTGCTATTGAATTTAAGAAGGAGGGCTGGATTTTTGGATTGGGTTGTAAGATTTTTACGATTGCAGGACCAGTTATTCTCTATGGAATTGTATCTAGTTGGGGGTTGGGGGTTATCTATTGGATTTTAAAAATTACTGGTGTTGTGTAATAGCTTTTCTATCAATAGAAAAGAAACCAATTGCTAGGTACTGTATATGTAACAAAATGTAACACTGTAAAATATTGTTTCTTGCAATTTGAAATATTTTATATTATAGTAAAGATGTTATGGTTAAAGGGAAAGAAGAAACTGTATGGTCAATAGTCGGAGTGGATTGTATGACAATTATTATTTATGATGTTGATGATACTTCCAGTCAAGATCTTGCAGATATAGCAGAGAATATTCTAGCAGAAAATAACATTAGTGGTTATACAATCGAGAAATGTATATGCCAGGACGAGTTGGAAGAATATCCCGATATTGCACTGCTTTTTGTAGATATCTCTCTTAAGAAAGAAAATGGTATGGATGTAATCTGTAAATTGAAGGAGAAAAAGAAAACAATACCGATTGTATTTGTAACAGATACTACTAATTTTGTAATAGAAAGTTATGATATGGAAGCATTCGGATATTTAATGAAACCCATTCAAACGGAAAAAGTACATCATATTATGGATAAGTTTCTAAAATTAAGCGAGAAATATGTAGTAAGGGATACACGAGGTAACGAAAAACTGAAAGTGCCATTACAGAATATTGAATATTTTGAGAGTAAAAATACTATGATTATGCTTCATCTGGTCAATGGTCAGCAGATTCGAACCTATGGGAAACTTGGTAATATAGAAAAGGAATTGGAACATAAAAATTTTTTGCGTTGTCACCAGAGTTATTTGATTAATATGGAGCATATTAGCGGAATAGCAGAAGCGTGCTTTGTTATGGATTCCGGTAAAAATGCTTATATAAGAAAAAGGGATTACACAACGATGAAAAAACTTTTTGACCAATATATTGTGAACAGATAAAATGCAGCCAGAAAATGCTTCTGGCTGTATTTTTTTATACAAAAAAGATCATACTATTTCTGAAAGTAAATTTTGGAATAGGAGAGTGAAAAAGATAAAATGGCAGTAATGGGAAAACAGAGTATTCAGTTTGAAAAGGCACCGTTGATTATGGAGGCGGCTGCGATTGTCGGAAAGAAAGAAGGAGAGGGACCGTTTGCACCGCTGTTTGATAAAGTAGAGGCGGATGCTTTTTTGGGGAAGAAAACCTGGGAGGAGGCGGAAGGAGAACTGCAAAGACAGACAGTAGAGAAGGTGTTAGAGAAAGCGGGATTGACACGGATGGATATGCGATATGTATTTGCTGGAGATCTGTTGGAGCAAATGACGGCTTCTACATTTGGACTGATGGGATATGAGATTCCTTTTATCGGAATTTACGGTGCCTGTTCTACTATGGGAGAGGGACTGATGCTTGCCTCTATGATTACTGCAGCAGGATATGCAGATTATACGCTTGCGGTAGCATCGAGTCATTTTGCAGCAGCAGAGAAGGAATTTCGTTTTCCGTTGAATTATGGCAGTCAGAGACCACTCTCTGCTACTTGGACTGTGACGGGATGCGGTGCAGTGATTGTGGGAGCAGAGGGAGTAAAGAGTGGGAATCGGAAAAAACCAAGTGCAAGAATTACTGGGGTAACAACAGGGAAAGTGATTGATTATGGGCAGAAAGATTCTATGAATATGGGGGCTTGTATGGCAGGAGCTGCCTGTGATACGATTTATCAGAATTTTATGGATTTTGGAAGAACGCCGGAGGATTATGATCGAATTATTACTGGAGATTTGGGATATGTAGGGAAGACATTATTGCTTTCTCTTTTAAAGGAGAAGGGATTTGATATTGCAAAGCAGCATGATGACTGTGGAATTTTAATTTTTGATCAGGAGAAGCAGGATACCCATTCGGGAGGAAGCGGATGCGGATGCAGCGGGGCGATGTTTGCAGCTCATATTTTGCGGCAGGTAGAGAAGGGGGCTTGGAAGCGGGTATTGTTTCTTCCGACCGGAGCACTGCTTTCAAAGGTTTCTTTTAATGAGAACCGGACTGTGCCTGGAATTGCCCATGGGATTGTATTGGAGCATTGCGGAAGATAGCAGAGGATAGGAATAGGATAAGAATATTTTGGAAAGGAAGGTTGTTATGGATTATATAAAGGCATTTTTGATCGGAGGGCTGATATGTGCAGTCGTACAGATTTTTATGGATAAGACGAAATTGATGCCGGGAAGAATTATGGTGATTTTGGTATGTTTGGGAGCACTTTTAGGGGCAGTTGGGGTATATCAGCCTTTTATTGATTTTGCAGGAGCCGGTGCGAGTGTTCCTTTGCTTGGATTTGGGAATACACTTTGGAAAGGGGTAAAGGAAGCAGTGGATAAGGAGGGATTTATTGGAATTTTTTCCGGCGGATTTACTTCTAGTGCGGTAGGAATATCGGGAGCTTTAATCTTGGGATATCTGGCAGCGTTGATTTTTGAGCCTAAGATGAAGGAATAGTGGGGAGGAGAACACGTCTGATTTGGATTCGATTCTTGCTTTTGCTGGTAAATTGAGGTATAATTTTTATAGATGAATGAATGATATAAACGGTTCTTATTGAGAAAGGATTTAGAAAGATGGGAATTTGTTATAAGGCTCTTTACCAGGGAGGAGAAGCGGAAATTGTGGAAAAGAAGTCTCGTTTTATTGCTACTACTTGTCCGGTTCATTCAGAGGAGGAGGCACTTTCTTTTGTGGAGTCTGTACGAAAAAAATATTGGAATTCGACTCATAACTGCAGTGCTTATGTAATCGGAAAGAATCAGGAATTACAAAGGTGCAGTGATGACGGGGAACCGAGCGGAACGGCGGGACGACCGATGTTAGAGGTTTTGTTAGGGGAAGGGATTCACAATACTGCAGTGGTAGTGACAAGGTATTTTGGCGGGACTTTGCTGGGGACAGGCGGTTTGGTTCGTGCTTATTCTAG
Source organism: uncultured Lachnospiraceae bacterium (assembly GCA_910585255.1). Taxonomy (GTDB): domain Bacteria; phylum Bacillota; class Clostridia; order Lachnospirales; family Lachnospiraceae; genus MGBC114844. Next base: position 1,309 of record CAJUEI010000009.1, on the reverse strand, counting down.
TGCGGTAAAGGCTGGATTGGCAGAGAGTGTATTGGTAGAAAAACATTTGGGAATTTGTGTTAGGGTCTGTACGGATTACAGCGGAGTAGGGAAAATTCAATATATTGCGGGACAGTCGGATATTTTGGTTTTAAATAGTGAATATACCGATAATGTGGTAATAGAATTGCTGGTACCTGAGGGGGAGGAAGAGATGGTTCGGAAGAAAATTACAGAGGCTACAAATGGAAAAGCGGGGTGGGAACAGGTGAGGAAGACTTGGTTTGGACAGGTTGGAAAAGAAGTGGTATTGTTTGAGGAAGAAAGTTGAGAAGCGGGATTTTTTGTATGGGAAACGTTTTGTGTTGGGGCTGTTGGATAAAGAGAAATGGCGGATGGTTTATTTCGATTTTATCGAACAGCCTTTGCACTTTGCAGATTGTTAGGACTGCTGGTATGGGATTGTTGTATTTAGGACAGTAAGGGAGAGGTTGATATCATGTTCAATCTCTTCTACTGTGAGGTGGAGATATTCGGCAAGTTCTTCTTTGGTGGGTTCTTTTCCATGGCGTTTTGCAAGTTCTTTTGCCGCATCGGAAAGGGTATTGAGGCGGTCAGCAAGCTGACTGCTGATTTCAGCTTCTTTTTGTTCTTTTGATACGGCATGTTTTAGGGAGGCTTCAATAGAAGCGAGGATTTGAGTTTCTGTAAATTCTTTTTTTGATATGGCTTCTGTTAGTCCTAGGTTGGCGTCTTGGATTAAATCGGCAAGGCTGACTCCCTGTCCGCAGTATTTGGCAGCAAGTTGGACTGCCTGCATAAGATAGAGTTCGGTTAGGCGGTTTTTGGCTTCTGGATTTCCGTTTGAAGCGGAGGAGAGGAGTTCTTTTTTTTGGGAGTCATTGGCTGGCGGGATTTTTTTTAGTTCTTCTAAGTAGAGTTTTAAAAGTTCGGTTTCTGAAGTGCTGCTTTCGGAAGCTGATTTTTTATTTGGGGATTTTTTAGGAGTTGTGGTTGGTTGATTGTTCTTCATGATTTCACCTCGTTTTTATAAAAGTAGTTTTATCATACTTTATTTTTGGGGTTTATGCAAGGAAATTCTGATTGTACAATCGAATGGATAAAATTTTATTATGTTTTATTTTTTGGATTTATGCAAAGTGGGTTGGGGAAGTTTAAGGGGATTTTGAGGGGGACGCCAGAGTGCGATATGGCAGTGCTGTTCCGCTCTCTGGAAAGTAAGAAGTTCTAAGACTTCTGAATTTTGGTGTATTTTGCCGGACGGAACGGGGTGCAATTCGCCCGTACAGCGGGCTAAACACACCCCTTT
>CAJUEI010000008.1 GCA_910585255.1 uncultured Lachnospiraceae bacterium | reverse complement strand
GGCTGGATGCTTTTGGGAGAGGGATTAAAATATTTGGTTTTCTTAGGGCTAAGATTTCGCAGATAGAATTTGCCCCTGCACGGGAAATCATTAAATCGGCGGCAGCAAAGACATCTTTTAATTCTGTTTTTATATATTCAAACTGTGAATAGTCTTTTGTATTTTCCAGAGAGGGATCAAGATTATTTTTTCCGCAGATATGGATAACCTGAAATTGATTTAGAAGTTTTGGCAAAAGGGATCGGACTGCCTGATTAATAGAGGCAGCACCTTGACTTCCTCCCATAACAAGAATCACAGGCTTTTCTCCGCTTAGATGGGCAAAGGATAAACCGGATTTTCGATTTCCTGTGCGAAGTTCACTGCGGATAGGGGAACCTGTTAGAACTGCTTTTCCTTCAGGCAGCATTTTTACTGTTTCCGGGAAGTTGCAGCATACTTTTGAAGCAAAAGGAAAGGATAAGCGGTTGGCAAGTCCGGGTGTGATGTCAGATTCATGAATAATAACCGGAATATGACAACGGCTGGCAGCAAATACAACCGGAACAGAGACAAAGCCGCCTTTTGAAAAAACAACGTTTGGTTTTAGCTGTTTTAAAATACGTTTTGCTTCATAATAGCCTTTTAATACCCGGAATGGATCAGAAAAATTTTTAATATCTAAATAGCGGCGAAGTTTTCCTGATGAGATACCATAATATGGAATTTTCTGTTCTTCAATTAGTCCTTTTTCGATACCTTGATAGGAACCGATATAAGTAATCTGATAGCCCGCCTTTTTAAGAGACGGAATCAGAGCGATGTTGGGAGTAACGTGTCCGGCTGTTCCGCCGCCGGTAAGTACTATATTTTTTTCTTTCATAATTAATTGCCTTTCCAAACAGAAATACAACGTTCATAGTATCTTTTAGGGATGTTATGAACGTTGGATTAAAATTAGAATTAGAATGTATCGGTTGTGCTCAGATTCTTTTAGGATAAATAGATTATTGATTTAAATAATCTTTTAGTGCTTTAGAAAGCTGATCCGGACAGGAAGTTCCTTTTGAACCGCATTGGATTCCTTCTAGGCGATGGATTGCTTCATTAATATCCATACCTTCAATTAATTTGGCAACGCCTTGTGTATTTCCGGCACATCCGCCTATAAATTCTACTGCGGTTAAGGTATTATCTTCTGTTACTGAAAAGCGAATTTCTCTTGCACAAGTTCCTTTAGTTTTATAATTCATAGTGTGGTCTCCTTTTCTTTCTGTATAGGTGTTGAATTTGACTGATATTGTTTTGCTTATTCTATCTCTAAGATATGAGGTTTGTCAAGAAAAAATGATTGGAATATCGGATGGGGGTGAAAAATGTTTTAAGGCAGGTGGGGAAGGGAGGGGGAGGACGCTGGAATTTGGAATCGGGTTACACTGTTTGTAAAACCAAAAAGGTTGCAATTATCCTATAGATTTTGTATAATCCTATTGAATCATATTATCTTATTTTATCTAGTTATATTGCTTGTATTTGTATTAATAATAAGTAAAAAACAGTTAATATATTTTTATAAAAGGAGGAACTAAAATGTTAGGAATTATTGGGGCTATGGAAGAGGAAGTATCTGCTCTTAAGGAAAAGATGCAGATAGAGACTACCATGAAATGTGCATCTATGGAGTTTTGTCAGGGAACATTGGAAGGGAAAAAAGTTGTAGTTGTCCGCTCTGGAATCGGAAAGGTCAATGCAGCAATTTGTGCACAAATCTTAGTGGATCGGTTTCAGGTAGATGCTATTATCAATACGGGAATTGCCGGTTCTCTTCGGGCAGAGATTAATATTGGGGATATTGTATTGTCTTCTGATACTATGCAGCATGATATGGATGCAACAGGGTTCGGTTATCGCTTTGGTGAAATTCCAAGAATGGAAACATCTGAATTTGAAGCAGATACAAAGCTCATTCAGTTAGCAGAAGAGTGCTGTAAAAGGGTAAATCCTGAGATTGAAGTGCATATTGGAAGAGTAGTAAGCGGAGATCAATTTATTTCGAATCGCCATGATAAGGAGTGGATTATAAAATATTTCGGAGGGTACTGTACAGAGATGGAAGGTGCAGCAATTGCACAGGTAGGTTATCTGAATCAAGTTCCATTTTTGATTGTCAGAGCGATATCGGATAAAGCGGATAATAGTGCAAAGATGGATTATGCAGAGTTCGAAAAGCAGGCTATTATTCATTCTGTAAATCTTATAGTTGAAATGGTTAAGAATTTAGCTTCTTAAAGCACGAAATGTGGGAGATTTTGTCAATTAAATATTTCCATTCTCAACTTTTCAAAATGCAAAAACCTGTGTATAATGCAAAGCGTACCTGGGAAAAAGTTGTTTTTGGCGGAGGCTGACTTATGCATTGACCGGTAACTGCATAAGCATAATAGGACAGATATCAGCAAAGAATGTCAAAGACACGCAGCATTTTGTGAAAAGAGAGAAAGGGGATATTTATTATGTTGGAACGTGCGATTAGCGGATATTGGGTTTTATATGTAATGTTGGGAATTTGTGCTGTTGGAGTGATAAGCCGTCTGTGGCTTGCCGGTATCTATTCCGGGTTATTGAGAGATGTACAATATACAAAAGAGCCAAAGAAAAAATTGGTAAGACGGATAAAAGAAAACTATGAAACTTGTTATCGACTGAGCAAAGGAATGAATAATGTAGAGGCATTTCTAGTAAGAAATCTGTATGGTTATCGTTTTATGGGATTTACGCTGGGAGGAATACAAAAGATATCAGGACAAGCATTTTTCTTGTGTTTGCTGATAGGAAGTTTGGCAGCTAGTTATACTTACATATATGGGATGCCATTGGAATTAACAGGAGTCTATAGTGCTTCTGCTATAGGAATGGCAACTTTACTGGTATATATTAATTGTGTGTTTGATGTGCGGGGAAGACAGACTATATTGGAAGCGGGAATTATAGATTATCTGCAGAATTATTATTCGGCTGTATTGGATAAAAAGAGCGGCAGAGAAAGCATAGAGAGTTCAGTAGAAGAGGTTATACCAAAGGAAAGAGAATTCTTTTCTGCTGATTTAGAGGGAGAGGTCGTTGAGGAACGAACGGCGTCATTAGAAAGTGCAACTTTGCGAAGTGAAAAGAAGGAAGGCAGACAGGCAGAAAAGTTAGCGGCAATGTTTCGAAAAAAAGAGCGGCAGAAACAGGCAGAGAATACATTTGCAAAAGAGCAGGCGGAGCAGCTTTTTATGGAGCTTAGGAAGAATCCAAGGCGAGGGAAAGAGAATGTGCAGGAGGAAGACAGTGAACTGGAAAATCTTAGAAATTCTTTAAATCAAATTGCTGCTGATTTAGAAAAGGGAAGAAATGGAGAAAATCGGCAGCTTGCAGAGGAAGAGATGCGAATTGTAGAGGAAATTCTTGGGGAATTTCTTGCGTAGATTTTTGGAAAAGTCTTGCTATTCTTACAGAGAATGGATATAATAGTAGTAGTTTGAAAGCAAAAAATTTAGGAAAGGAAAAGCTGGTATATACAGTTGGTATATATTAGCAGCAGAGGCATAGTATGGCTAAAGTAACATTTGATTATTCTAAAGCTGCAAGTGTAATTGCACCGCATGAAATGGAGAGTATGGCAAAAATTGCGGAGGCGGCAAAGGAAACGTTATTGAGTAAAAGTGGTGCGGGGAATGATTTTTTAGGCTGGATTGATCTTCCGGTTAATTATGATAAGGAAGAATTTGCAAGAATTAAAGAGGCGGCAAAAAAGATTCAATCAGATTCGGATGTGCTGCTGGTAATTGGTATTGGCGGTTCTTATTTGGGGGCACGTGCAGCGAATGAATTTTTAGGTCATAGTTTTTATAACAGTGTATCAAAGGAAGTACGTAAAACACCGGAAATTTATTATGTAGGAAATAGTATCAGCAGCAATTATATCAGTCATTTAATGGATTGCCTAAAGGGAAAAGATTTTTCTGTAAATATTATCTCGAAGTCTGGTACAACTACAGAGCCTGCAATTGCGTTCCGGGTATTTAAAAAGATGCTTGAGGAAAAATATGGAAAAGAAGCTGCAGCTAAGAGGATTTATGCTACTACAGATAAGGCAAAGGGAGCATTAAAGAATTTGGCAACAGAAGAGGGATATGAGACATTTGTGGTTCCAGATGATGTAGGAGGACGGTTCTCTGTTCTAACAGCAGTGGGTCTGCTTCCAATTGCAGTAAGTGGGGCGGATATCGATCAGCTGATGGCTGGTGCAGCTTCTGGAAGACAGAAAGCATTGGAGAATAAATTTGAAGACAATGATGCAATGAAGTATGCAGCCGTTCGGAATATCCTTCATCGGAAGGGAAAGATGGTAGAAGTAGTAGCTAATTATGAGCCATCTATGCACTATGTATCCGAGTGGTGGAAGCAGCTTTACGGAGAGAGTGAAGGAAAAGATCAGAAGGGAATTTTCCCTGCTGCAGTGGATTTAACAACTGATCTGCACTCTATGGGACAGTTTATTCAGGATGGTTCTAGAATTATGTTTGAGACCGTTATGAATATCGAGAAATCTAATTGTGAAGTTTTGCTAGAAGAGGAGCCGGTTGATTTAGACGGGTTAAATTATCTGGCAGGTAAAAGCGTAGACTATATTAATAAATGTGCTATGAACGGGACAATTTTAGCTCATACAGATGGACAAGTTCCTAATCTTTTAGTAAATATTCCAGAGCAGAATGCATTCTATTTGGGGGAATTATTCTATTTCTTTGAATTTGCTTGTGGTATCAGCGGCTATATATCAGGGGTAAATCCATTTAATCAGCCAGGTGTAGAGAGCTATAAGAAAAATATGTTTGCACTGCTTGGAAAACCTGGATATGAGGCACAGAGAGAAGAACTGTTAAAGAGATTATAAGATAAATTTTTATTCTAGAATAAATAAACAGCAAACAACAAACAAAAAGACTGCTCATAGAGCTATAGAAGTGTTCTATGCAGCAGTCTTATTTTTATGAACACTATAATTCCTCTAAAAAGGATAAAGGATCTTGTTCTGTACTATGGATAAAATGCATAAGCATATAGGCACACATAATCGCGACATTTTCTTCTTTTAGAATCCGCTTACATTCTTCTCGGTCTGCCAGTACGATTTGAATATCTTCAGAATCTTCCTGATGAGTATTAGAAGGGGTACCAGAACAATAGCCATATACTGTTCCGCATGCTTCATCGGTCATACCCACTGTAGTATAGAATGGTTTTGAGTAGGCAGCAGCGGCTTTTTTTGGCTGAAAAGAAAGACCTGTTTCCTCATAAATTTCTCTGACTCCTGCTTCAAACATATCTTCTCCTTCTTCTACAAGACCCGCTGGAAACTCATAAATATAATCATTAATTGGATAGCGGAATTGACGAATTAAGACGATTTTATCTCTTTGTTCTCCATAGACGGCATAGATGATAACGCCGTCTGAACGCTGACTATGGGATACAGCCTTGAGATCTTGGATATGGGAGACACGGGAGGCAACGAAATAGGGAGCAATTTTTCCGTTTCTTCGTTCCGCTTCGAATTCATAAAGATTAAGAAAGCGATTGTCCGTTTGTTTGGTTATGTTTTTTACTCGATTCATTATTTTATTTCCTTTCTTTTTTAGATTCTTAAAGCTTTTAGATTTATAAAACTTTTAGGTTTTAAATTGTTATATTAGGTTTTAAATTGTTATATTAGGTTTTTAAACTTTTAGGTTCTTATAATTTCTAAATATATCTTTTAGATTGATTCTTAAAATTATAAATTTAAATCTTTAAAACTGCTTATCCAATGCTTCTAAGATATTTTTTTCGGAGAGGGGCTTTGAAAAAAAGTAGCCCTGTACATAATCAATTTTAAGCCTTAGCATTTCCTGAAGCTGTTCTTGCGTTTCAATTCCCTCTGCTACTACTTTTAGTCCAAGCTGATTCATAATGGTAAGAAATAAATGCATTGTAGAAATATTCTCTGTATTTTCAAAATAATCCCAAACCATTCGTTTGTCAAGCTTTACAATTTGAATCGGCAATTTACTAATACAGTTAAGAGTGTTATATCCTTTTGTATAGTCGCCCAATGAGAAGCTGACACCTAGTTCCCGCAAAATTTTCATATTAGGAAGCAGAGTCTTTTCTGTATGAAGTGCAGACATTTCTTTGATCTTTAAATTAATCATAGAATAGGGAACTTCATAGCGATCCATAATCTGTTTTAAATCTTTAGCAAGAGATTCTTTCATACACTGAATTACAGAGAGATGGATTTCAATATATTCAATTTCCCTTGCAATTAGATCATTCTTATGAATAAAGGAACAAACTTGTTCAAATATATTTTCACTTAGCTCTAAAATCATTCCGTTTTCATCGGCAAGAGGAATTAAAAAATCAGGCGAGATATAATGTCCTTCTCTATCAGGAACACAAATTAGTGCTTCAGCACAGGTATAGCGGTTTTTCTCTATAGAATAGATTGGCTGATAAAAAATCTTTATTGTATGCTGAGTTAGTGCAGTGTGGAGTGCTTTTATTGTTTTTTCTACAGCTAGTTTCTGCTCTAAGGTATTAGAGTCAATACAGCTTAAAGAATAGGTTCCCATCTTATATTTTTCTGTGATAAGTCCGCGGATTAAATCATAGGAATTACCAATGGACGAGATTACTTGAGAGTCTGGCATATAACAAATACTGACAGATAGATCAATAGTAAGAGAGGGAATCTGCCAGGGTTTTGTAAAACGCTGGCGGATAACGGCAAGTGCTTTTGTCATATCTTCTTTTTGTTCAAATATAAGAGAGAAGTTGCTTTCTGCACTGCGGAAAACACGCCCGCCTTCTTGCTGGGAGAGAAAGGCAGCAATTTTATGAAATAGACGTTTATAATTGCGATAACCGAAGGTTTCTAAGATAAGCTGGTAATGGTCAATCATAATAGTTATAGTAGAATAGGTAGAGCCTCCTTGTTCAAGATAAGGCAAGTAAGCAGCAAAAGCATGGGGATTAAAGGCACCGCTTTCCGGATCTAAATTTTCCTCTGGATTTTCTAAGTTTAGATACATAAATACAATACATAGTGACATAGCAAAACCTACTAACAGCCATTCATTATGGAAAAATTGAATCAGAGCTGCCCCCGTCCAGGAAAAAATAAAAAAAAGAATAGAAGAACGGTGTTTTGGACTGATTTGACTGCGGAAATGTACAATATAAAACAGACAGATCAGCAGATAGAGAAAGGTAATGATATAGGTAGCATTAACGCAGATACCATAGGTATAGATTTCTCTGTTATTTATATTTATATAGCAATAGATTGGGTTGGTGATATAAATCCAAGTACCCGTCAGCAGAGGAAATAAATACAGAATAAAAAGTTGTAATAATTTTTCCTGTCTGTGGTAAATTTCAACAAAAGTATATACTAATAAGGCGTAGGATACCTCGATAATGGTCAGAAGGTAAAATTTACATATAAAATGTGTAAAAATAGGAGGAATATCATTTTGTATTCGTAGGACAAAGATAGAGGCAATATCCATTGTGATACAGAGAAACACACTTAATAATAAAACAGAAAAAGCCACTTCATTTGTGCGGTGCAGGGTTTTGTGGCGAAAAAACATAATAAGAATCAGGGTTACTAAGATTAGACCACAAATTTGAAATGGGATATGATAGAGCATCTGTTTTTTACCTCCTGTTATTGAAATAATGCAGACTGATTATAACATATTTTTCCATAAAAGGAAACTACTTCCTATTGGAAAGATCATGTAAATTTATTTTCGAGGGGGACGCCAGAGTGCATCAGGGCACGCTGTTCCGCTCTTCGGAAAGCAGAAGCTCTAAGACTTCTGGATTTACGTGTATCAAACCGGACGGACCGGGGTGCAATTCGCCCGTGCAGCGGGCTAAACACACCCCTTTTTCGGGCACAAGTGCCCGAAAATCCTACTGGATCGACAGAAGTCTAAGAGCTTCTAGCTTTCCTCCGAAGTCACAGCGTACTCCTGATGCACTCTGGCTGTATTGTTCCAGAAGTTACGTTTTTTTCTTTTGGGCTTTATATTGTTTCTTTTCTATTATTTTTATAATTTTTTGCAGATTTATATGGTTTTATGATTTTTCAAAATTTATATAGTTTTATAATTCTTATAGATTTATGCAGTTTTATAATTTTGCAAATTTATATGATTAATTAGAAATGTGATTATTAAATTTTTATTTAGAAGTATTATAATTAGAATATAGTGGGCGGATTGGTATTTGGTTTATATTTTAATTTTAAAATTAAATTTCTTTTATGGATGAATGAGTCAATTATATATTCACAGGCAGGGAAAGACAGCCAGAGTAGGGAAGCGAAGCGAACCCTTGCTGCTGTGACTTCGGAGGAAAGTTAGAAAGTCTTATGCTTCTGTCGATCTCTAGGATTTTCGGGCACTTGTGACCGAAAAAGGGGTGTGTTTAGCCCGCTGCACGGGCGAATTGCACCCCGGTCCGTCCGGCTGGATGTGTTTCGACTCAGAAGCATTAGACTTTCTTACTTTCTGGAGAGCGGAACAGCGGCAAGGGATCGCTTCGCTTCTTTACTCTAGCGTCCTCCCCACACCCCTTGCTTTGGGTTTCTGTAAAATTTTATATTTTGTTAATATTTACAATGAAATCTTCATTTGACCTTTTTTCATTTACGTAATAAGATTAAAATTAGAGAATCGGCAGGCAATGCGTTATAGGATTGGAAAGGTGAATCAGCATGCAGTATGAGGTGTTATTTGTTAGTAAAACGGGAAATACGGAAGAAGTAGCAAAAGCAGTCTATCGGGGAATTCCAAGCAGACAAAAGGATATTCAGCGTCTTGAACGGAATACACCTGTTGATATAGGGGAGACGTATTTTATTGGATTTTGGACAAATAGAGGAAGTTGCAGCATAGAGGTATTGGATTATATTGCAGAGCTGCATGGAAAGAATATCGCATTATTTGGAACCTGCGGTATGGGGTGTGAGGCAGAATATTATAAGATTATTGAGAAGCAAGTAAAGGCTTTGATACCAGATGATAATGTTTATCTAGGGGCTTTTCTTTGTCAGGGGAAAATGCCGATGCATGTACGGAATAAATACGAGGAATTATTAAAGAGCGGACAAAATGATGATTTGGCACTGCATATGATTCACAATTTTGATAAGGCACTGCTGCATCCAAATCAGGAGGACTTATTGGAGGCAGAACGTTTTGCAGCTAGTATTGTGGAAAAGTTAGAAGTTTGTCAATGCCAGAATTTTGGCAAATAGAAGTGATAAAATATGTATCAGAAATAGAGTCTCTGCTGAAATCATTTGTATAAAAGAGATGATTTGTTTGTGATGCATATTATGTATTTTAACCTCATCTCAAGGAAGTCCCCCGCTTCTAAGCCGCCAAGGCGAAAGCGGTGGGTTGGGACTTCCTTGATGAGGTTATGAGCAAGTAGCGAAGCGGATTGCGAATATCCGATTTGACTTGAGATGCGGAAAAAAGTAAGAAAGGCTGGGCAGAAGGAATGAGAGAAAAACTTGCAAGGTTTATGGTGGGCAGATATGGACAGGATGAGTTGGGGCAGTTTTTGTTTGCAGCGGCATTGGTCAATATGCTTTTATCAGTATTGTTTGGCGGAAGTGTATGGTATACAATTGCATTGGTTTTACTGATATTCGGATATTATCGGGTGCTTTCTAAAAATCATGCCAAGCGGTATCAGGAAAATTCCAGATATTTATTGTATTTTAATAAGGCAAAGGCATGGATAAAAAGAAAAGAGTATCAGATAAAACAGTATCAGCATTATCATATTTATCGATGTCCTTCCTGCCGGCAGAAGATTCGGATACCACGTAAGAAGGGGAAGATTTGCATTTCCTGTCCAAAGTGCCGGACAGAGTTTATTAAGAAAAGTTAGGAAGAACAGAAGGCGGAGGACAGCATGTTTGGTTATATTACGGTGAATAAAGAGGAATTAAAGATAAAGGAATGGAAGGAATATCGTGCATATTACTGCGGACTTTGCAGGGCTTTAAAAAAGAATTTTAAAAATGGTGTAAGACTGACTTTAACTTATGATATGACCTTTTTAATTCTTGTATTGACGGGGCTTTATGAGCCGGAAGCGAAATGTTATCGGCAGCGGTGTATGGTCCATTTGGGACAGAAAGAGGAAATTTATCAAAATAGGTATTCTTTTTATGCCGCTGATATGAATGTTCTTCTTAGTTATTATAATTTGCTGGATGATTGGGAGGATGAGAGAAAGACGGGAAGATGGATGCTGGCAAAGTGGCTGGAGCGATCTTGTCAGAGAGTGGCAAAGGAGTATCCCAGACAAAATCAGGCTGTGGTGCGGTATTTGGAGTTACTGAAACAGTGTGAGAAACAGCAGGAGAAAAATCCAGATCTGCCGGCAGGATATACGGGAGAACTTTTGGGGGAGATTTTTGTATGGAGAGAGGATGAGTGGAGAGATTCTCTTTTTCATATGGGGTATTATCTGGGGAAATTTATCTATTTAATGGATGCCTATGAGGATTTGGAGAAGGATAAAAAGTCGGGAAATTATAATCCGCTTGTTCTTTATTTTAGGGAGAAGGGCATAAAAGAGGAACAGAGAGAGCAGACTTGTTATCAAATACTTCGAATGATAATTGCTGAGGCAGCCAGAGAGTTTGAACGATTGCCTATTTTGAAAAATAGTGAAATTATTCGAAATATTCTTTATTCAGGGGTTTGGATGAATTATGAGCGAATAAGGCAGAAGAGAGTGAAAGGAATAACAGAAAAATGACAGATCCATATAGGGTGCTGGGTGTATCGGAGAGTGCCACAAATGAAGAGATTAAAAAAGCATATCGAAAATTAAGCCGTCTGTATCATCCAGATGCCAATATTAATAATCCGAATAAGGATGCGGCGGAGATGAAGTTTAAAGAGGTTCAGCAGGCATATGAACAGATTATAAAGGAACGGGAAGGCGGCGGCTCTTACAGATATGGGACACAGGGCGGTTCTGGATTCGGTGGTTTTGGACAGGAAAACTACAGACAGGAATCGGTTCGGATGCAGGCAGTACGAAATTATCTAAATTCTGGACATTTTACAGAGGCATTGCATGTGCTTTCAGAGATAGCAGAGGCGGATAGAAACGGAAGCTGGTATTTTTACAGTGCTTTTGCAAATAGTGGGGTTGGAAATAGTATTCTTGCTTTGGATCATGCAAGGAGAGCGGTACAGATGGAGCCGGATAATATGCAGTTTCGCAGTTTTTTGGCACAGATGGAATCTGGTGGGAATTGGTATCAGGGAATGGGGGAGATGTATGGGAATCCGGTAGGACAGATGGGGAATTGCTGTATGGAGATTATCTGCTTTAATCTGTTCTGTGGATGCTGCTGTTAGAGCAGGCTGCCGTTTGGGTATGTGTTCTGCTTTTCCGGCAGCCCTTATCTATTTTTACAGATGGGAATTAGGATTTTTTTGAGGCAGATAGTCGGAATCAATTTTGTTTTCCTGCTGTGGAAGCAGTTCCTTTGCTTCATCTAGATGAGAAGTAAAGTAGGTGGCTTTGTGCTTTTGAATTAATTGATCGAGCGATAACATTCTGGCATCTAACATTTCGACAATATCGGCACATTCTTTTAAATCTGTACGGATATGCTCCGGTGCATTTCCCTCAAATTTATAATAGATTTTATGTTCTAAACTTGCCCAGAAGTCCATCGCTATCGTGCGGATTTGAATTTCAACTTTTGTATCTACTGGTCCGTCTGAAAGGTAGATAGGGATCGATACTACCATATGATAGCTTTTATATCCGTTTGGTTTGGGATTGGCGATATAGTCTTTTATCTGAATCACATGGACATCTCTCTGATTGCTGATCATTTCTGCTATCGTGTAGATATCTGTGGTAAAAGAACAGATAACACGAATACCAGCTATATCATTTAGATGCTGTACCATATTGTCAAGAGTGACGTCATAGTGATGTCTCTTTAATTTTTTAACGATGCTTTCTGCAGACTTAATTCTGGATTTTACATGTTCAATCGGATTATAATTGTGGATATGTAAAAATTCATCATTTAGTATTTCAATTTTTGTATTCATTCTTTTTAGTGCAGAACTATATAAAAACATCAATGTCTGCCATGCATCTACTTCATCAAATCGTTCATTATTTTCCATTCGTTTTATACACATCCTTCCGGGTTATAGTAGACATTTGATGCGTCCACTTCTTTATATATGAATTATACTATAAAAGTATGCATATTTCTAATTAAAAAAATATAAAGATTTGTTGTGATGTTTTAAGAAATGAGATATACTATAGATATGGTTCGAGGAGATATGAGGTGATTGGATGGAAACATATGATACATTTAATGCGATTGTAAAGTCATTATTTCGGGATGTAATGGATTTGGAGGGAAGGGCAATTCTTACCGGAGAATTTCAAAATATTACAAATAATGATATGCATGTAATGGAAGCAATTGGAATGGAAAAACCAAAGAATATGTCCAGTGTAGCAAAGGAGTTGTCTGTTACGGTTGGAACACTTACCATTGCAGTAAACAGTCTTGTAAAAAAAGGATATGTCAAGCGGAATCGGAGTGAACGGGATCGGCGGGTGGTCTATATCTCTCTTACGGAATTAGGGGAGCGGGCTTATCTGCACCATGAGCAGTTCCATAAAGATATGGTAGCTGCTATGGTTACAAAGATACCTGTAGAGCAGATGGAAGTGCTGATGATGGGACTTCGGAATTTAGAGGATTTTTTTCGGAAATATCAGGAATTATAGTTGGAAATAGTTTTTTCTTTTGTTGGATTGTTGTAATTTTGTAAAAAATAGACTTGCATATAAAAAAGGTTTATGCTATATTAAAAAACGATAAAGCAGAACAGCGATGAGAAAAGCTACGATTCGGATGCTTTTTCAGAGAGCCGATGGCAGGTGCGAATCGGCAGAGATAAGAATCTTTCCACTTTTTTAGCTGGCAGTGAAAGCTGCAGGGTAGTATCCTATATCATACAAATAAAGAGGTTTATGGAACCGGGAAAGCCGGGGCATAAGCAAAATGGGTGGCAACACGGATTCCTTTCGTCCCATGTGGTAGAAATACGGCATAGGCGGAAGGATTTTTTGCTTTTAGGTATTAAAAGAACAGAGAAGAATAGAAAGAGAGGAATGAAAGAGATGTTAGATTTAAAGTTTGTTCGGGAAAATCCAGAAGTGGTAAAACAGAATATAAAGAATAAGTTTCAGGACAGAAAACTTCCGCTGGTGGATGAGGTAATTGCATTGGATGCCGAAAATCGTGCAACCCAAAAGGAGGCAGATACATTAAGAAGCGAGCGGAATAAATATTCAAAACAGATTGGTGCACTGATGGGACAGGGGAAGAAAGCAGAAGTAGAGGAGATGAAAAGGAAGGTTACGGCGGAGTCGGAACGTCTGGCTGCTTTGGAGGCGAAGGAGTCTGAACTTCAGGAAAAGATTAAGAAGATTATGATGGTAATTCCCAATATAATTGATCCTAGTGTTCCGATTGGAAAGGATGACAGTGAGAATGTAGAGGTGCAGAAATTCGGAGAGCCGGTGGTACCTGAATTTGAAGTCCCTTATCATACAGAGATTATGGAGCGGTTTAATGGGATTGATTTAGACAGTGCCAGAAAGGTAGCAGGAAACGGGTTTTATTATCTGATGGGGGATATTGCAAGACTTCACAGTGCCGTTATTTCTTATGCACGGGATTTTATGATTGATCGGGGATTTACGTATTGTGTGCCTCCTTTTATGATTCGAAGTGATGTGGTAACAGGAGTAATGAGCTTTGACGAGATGGATGCTATGATGTATAAGATTGAAGGGGAAGATTTGTATCTGATTGGAACAAGTGAACACTCGATGATTGGAAAATTTATTGATACAATTCTTCCAGAGGAAAAACTGCCTCAGACACTGACCAGTTATTCACCTTGTTTTCGAAAGGAAAAAGGGGCACATGGGATTGAGGAAAGAGGCGTTTATCGGATTCATCAGTTTGAAAAACAGGAGATGATTGTGGTTTGTAAGCCAGAGGATAGTATGAAGTGGTTTGAGAAGCTGTGGCAGAATACAGTGGATTTGTTCCGGTCTTTGGATATTCCGGTTCGGACTTTGGAGTGCTGTTCTGGAGATTTGGCAGATTTAAAGGTAAAATCGGTGGATATTGAGGCATGGTCTCCTCGGCAGAAGAAGTATTTTGAAGTGGGGAGCTGTTCAAATTTGGGAGATGCACAGGCTAGGAGGCTGAAAATACGAGTAGTTGGAGAGGAAGGAAAGTATTTTGCCCATACATTGAATAATACGGTGGTTGCTCCTCCTCGGATGCTGATTGCATTTTTAGAGAATAATCTGCAGGCAGACGGAACGGTTCGGATTCCTGAAGTACTTCGGGGATATATGGGAGGAAAGACAGAGATAAAGTAAACAAGCGAAAGCCAGATGGGGAAGCAGTTCTTTCCCCGTTCTGGCTGTTTTGCTCTGCCGGCAGATTTATTTGTTATTTTTGATTTATAATTTGGCTTCTGATTTTGTAGAGTGTCTTGGGCAGTTTCTGCCTGTAAAATCCAACAATAAATTAGTATTATGAAAGAAAAGGATACGATTTTAGCATTGTATAATTGTTTTAAGGTGTGCTATAATAAACAAGAAGTCTGCTTACAGACAAGGAGGGGAATGAATTGGAGATAAAAGTAAATGATATTATGCCAACTGTGAATACAGAGCCGTCTGCTCAGCCTGTGCAGAATGATGAAAATTTTAAGTTTACATTGGTAAGTAAAATTTCGGAAACGGAACTGCAGGAAAAACTAAGCGGAATGATGGCAGATATTGTGACGCAGGGAAATAAAATAAAAAAGCATATGGATATACGGGATATGAAACAGTACCGTACTTTGATTAAAAGTTTTATGAATGAAATTGTAAATCGCTCTCATGCATTTTCTAGGGAAAATTTTCTGGATCGCCGAGGGCGTCATAGGGTATATGGAATTGTTCGGCTGGTAGATGAGAATTTGGATAAATTAGCGGAGCAGCTTATTGCAGATGAAAAAGATGCGATGGGAATTTTGGCTACGGTAGACGAGATAAAAGGGCTGATTATGGATATCTTTTTATAACGAAAGAATGGATGGGGAGAGGAAATATGATTGTGAATGGATTTGAACGGATTGTTGGACATGAGCAGATTGTGGAACATTTGAAAAATGCAGTAAAATATGAAAAAGTATCCCATGCCTATATCTTTAGCGGGGAAGAGGGAGCAGGCAAACGGATGCTTGCCGCTGCATTTGCAAAGACACTGCAGTGCAGTGAAAAGGGGACAGAGCCTTGCGGAACCTGTCTGTCTTGTATTCAGGCAGAGAGTGGGAATCAGCCGGATATTATCTGGGTTTCTCATGAAAAACAAAATAGTATCGGGGTAGAGGATATTCGGGAGCAGGTCGTAGGAGATATTCAGATTAGACCATACAGCAGTCCATGGAAAATCTATATTATTGACGAAGCAGAAAAGATGACAGTACAGGCACAAAATGCACTGTTAAAGACGGTAGAAGAGCCGCCCGCATATGGCGTGATTCTTCTTTTGACCACTAATGCAGAGGTATTTCTTCCGACAATTTTGTCTAGATGTGTCTTGCTGCGGTTAAAGCCAGTCGGCAATAAAAAGATCAAGACATTTTTAATGGAAGAGATAAAAGTTCCAGATTATAAGGCGGATCTTTGTGTGGCATTTGCCCAGGGAAATGTTGGGAAGGCTGTAAAACTGGCACGTTCTGAGAGCTTTGAAGAGATGAAAGGACATGTAGTTCGTATATTTCGAACAGTTGAGAAGATGGAGCTGTCCGATTTGCTTTCGGCATTAAAAGAATTAGAGGCATTTAAAACGGATATCTACGATTATTTGGATCTTTCGCTGGTATGGTTTCGGGATGTTTTGCTTTTTAAGGTGACACATGATGCAAATGTGCTGGTTTTTCGAGAGGAAGTGGCAGCACTGCAAAAACATGCAAATCGAAGCTCCTATGAAGGATTAGAGTGTATTATTACAGCAATTGAAAAGGCAAAGGTTCGGCTTCGGGCAAATGTAAATTTTGAACTGGCAATGGAATTGATGCTACTTACAATAAAGGAGAATTTGTAGATGATAAGAGTAATCGGAGTGAGATTTCGCTCTGCAGGAAAAATTTATTTTTTTGATCCATCGGATAAGCTGGTGGAAGTTGGCGATCATGTGATTGTGGAAACAGCCCGTGGAATGGAATATGGGCATGTGGTATTAGGTCCGAGGGATGTGGAAGAGGAAAAGGTGATTCAGCCATTAAAAATGGTGACTCGAATTGCGACACCAGAAGATGATGAAATAGAGAGAATTAATAAAGAAAAAGAAAAGGAAGCATTTCAGATTTGTCTGGAAAAGATTGAAAAACATCAGTTAGAGATGAAGTTAATAGATGCAGAGTATACGTTTGACAATAATAAGGTCTTATTTTATTTTACAGCAGATGGGCGGATTGATTTTCGGGAACTGGTAAAGGATCTGGCAGCGGTATTTAAAACTCGAATTGAACTGCGGCAGATTGGGGTGAGAGATGAGACAAAGATTGTCGGTGGTATTGGAATCTGTGGAAGAAGTCTATGCTGTCATACTTTTTTACCAGAATTTAATCCCGTATCGATTAAGATGGCAAAGGAACAGAATCTTTCTTTAAATCCTACTAAGATTTCTGGAGTATGCGGCAGGCTGATGTGCTGTCTGAAAAATGAAGAGGAAACCTATGAGGAGCTGAATAGTAAGCTGCCTAATGTGGGAGATTATGTTACAACAGATGACGGATTAAAGGGTGAAGTGCAGAGTGTCAGCGTACTTCGGCAGTTGGTAAAGGTATTGGTAACGGTTGGGGATGAAAAGGAGCTTCGTGAATATAAAGTGGGTCAGCTTCGGTTTAAGCCAAAGCGAAAACGGGAAAAGATCAATATTTCGGATGAGGAATTAAAAGCATTGGAAGCACTAGAGCGTAAGGAAGGAAATTCAAAATTATAATGAATGTGGAATTATTAGAGATGGAACGAATCGATGAACTTCATCGAAATCAATATAAAATTATTCAGAACCCGCAAGGGTTCTGTTTTGGTATGGATGCCGTTTTACTTTCTGGATTTGCTAACGTTTATAGGGGAGAACAGGTTTTGGATTTGGGAACCGGAACCGGGATTATTCCAATCTTGCTGGAAGCAAAGACGGAAGGGGAACATTTTACAGGGTTAGAAATACAGGAATATAGTGCAGATATGGCGAGACGAAGTGTACTTTTAAATAATCTGCAAAGGAAAGTGGAGATTGTATGCGGAGATATTAAGGAGGCTTCTAAACGGTTTGGACGGGCTGTTTTTGACGTGGTTACGACAAATCCTCCCTATATGAATGAAATGCATGGGCTGCAGAATCCCAATACAGCCAAGGCGATTGCACGGCATGAAGTATTATGTACTTTAGAAGATGTCGTCCGGGAGGCAGCAGCAGTATTAAAGCCGGGCGGGAGATTCTATATGGTACATCGCCCCCGCCGGTTAGTTGAGATAATAGGGATGCTTTCTCACTATCAGTTAGAAGTAAAGCGGATGAAGCCGGTCTATCCTTCGGCGGAAAAAGAGGCAAATATGGTATTATTGGAAGCGGTTCGGGGCGGGCATCCTTTGATGCGGATGGAGGCTCCTATTATTATTTATACAGAGCCGGGTGTCTATTCCAAGGAAATTTATGAGATTTATGGGTATTAAGGAGGGGATGCTGATGCAGGGACGATTGTACTTATGTGCTACGCCAATTGGAAATTTGGAAGATATTACGTTTCGGGTTGTTCGAATATTAAAGGAAGTGGATTTGATTGCGGCTGAGGATACCAGACATAGTATAAAGCTGCTGAATTATTATGGGATTCAGACACCTATGACAAGTTATCATGAATTTAATAAAGTGGAGAAGGCACGTTATCTGGTAGAACGAATTCAGGAGGGAGTGCAGGTTGCACTGATTACAGACGCCGGAACCCCTGGGATATCCGATCCTGGGGAAGAACTGGTTCGTCAGTGTTATAAGGCTGGGATAGAAGTGACTTCTCTGCCCGGACCATCTGCCTGTATTACGGCATTGACGCTTTCCGGGCTTGCTACTCGCCGGTTTGCATTTGAGGCATTTCTGCCCTCTGATAAAAAAGAAAAAGAACAAATTTTAGAGGAATTAAGGACAGAGACACGAACGATTCTTCTCTATGAGGCACCGCATCGTTTGGTTCGAACACTGGGGGAACTTTTGAACGTGTTAGGGGATCGGCGTCTGACGCTTTGCCGAGAATTGACAAAAAAGTTTGAGACAATTCTGCCGACTACAATTTCTGAGGCGTTAGAGTATTTTGAGAAGGAAGAGCCTCGCGGGGAATATGTACTTATAATAGAAGGGAAAAGTTATGCTGAATTAAAGGAAGAAGCACAGCAAGATTGGATGCAGATGGGGATTGAGGAGCATATGGCGTATTATGAAAAGCAGGGGATTGAGAAAAAGGAAGCAATGAAGAGAGTGGCAAAGGACAGGGGGACAACAAAGCGAGATATTTATCAGTCTTTGCTTCGAAAATTGGGGGAGGACTGAATAAAATAAATATTTTTCTCTAGGGTTGGAGAAAACCACTACATTTGTCACTGTATCTTTAAAATAAACAAGAAAAGAATGATTTGTATTTGCTGGATTTATAAAAGTTTTTCCCAATACTGCATATATTTTTTCTTAAATTCTGCATAGCGGTGGCGGCTGATAGGAATGGTTCTTCCGTTGGACAAAGTAACTTGTGAATTTGTATAGCTGGTTATCTTCTCTGGATTTACAATACTATTTTTATAAATTTTAATAAATCCGATTGGTTCTAGTTTGCTGTAAATACTTTTTAGTGGTTCTAAGGTATGGATTTCACTGCTTTCTAAGTATAGGATAGTATTCCTCTGAAAAATTTCGGCAGAGAAAATGTGGCTGCTGGTTACTTTTTGCCAGGTATGGTGTTCTGTTAAAATTGTAATTTCTTTTTTTCGCATTTTTGCCTGAGCGATTGCACCCGATAATTCATTTTGAAAAGAATGGTAGGAGATCGGTTTTAAAAGATAGCGAAAAGCATTTACTTTATAACCTTCTGTAGCAAATTGCAGGTATTGTGTAACAAAGATAAGGATAGCATCACAACCTAAACTGCGAAGAGTTTTTGCCAGATCAATGCCATTGGATTCTTTGATTTCAATATCTAAAAAAATAATATCAAATTGATGATGAAATTGAGAGAGTAAGGATTCAGCGGAGGTATAGGTTTCTACAAAAAGGGTGTCTTGGCAGAGGGATTGGTATTGTGCAATATAATTGGATAATTGAGTGAGGGCGGAGGATTCGTCATCACAAATTGCGATTTTCTGCATGATTACTCCTATATTTTCTTTGTAATTGTTGGTGGATAAAGGATCTTTATTATATATTATAACAGAAATTTTAGGATTGTAAAACTTTTATTTATAGTTGGGATCGTATAAATTGGGTTTCGAAGGGGACGCCAGAGTGCATTAGGGGGACGCTGTTCCGCTCTCCGAAAAGCAGAAGCTCTAAGACTTCTGGATTTAGGCACATCTGACCGGACGGAACGGGGTGCAATTCGCCCGTACAGCGGGCTAAACACACCCCTTTTTTGCCATCAGAAGATGGCAAAAATCCTAGAGATCGACAGAAGTCTAAGAGCTTCTAGCTTTCCTCCGAAGTCACATCGTCCCCCTAATGCACTCTGGCTGTATTGTCTCATAATCTACGTTTTGTATTTTTTCTTTGCTTTATTTCTTTTTCATATTTTTTAGATTTTTTAAGGAATATATTTCTAAGCAGATTGTTTTGTATTTGGAAGAATGAAAAAAGAAATTTATTCTGTTTTATTTTAGCAAAGGGAGATTTATTTTTCTCTATGGATGTATGAAGCAACTATAAATTTATAGGTAGGAAAAGGCAGTTAGGGCGGGAAAGCGATCCCTCCCTGCCGTGACTTCGGAAGAAAGTTAGAAAGTCTTATGCCTCTGTCGATCCACTAGGATTTTTTGCCATTGCCAATGGCAAAAAAAGGCACGTGTTTAGCCTCCTGCAGAGGCGAATTGCGTGCCGGTCCGTCCGGTTGGATACACGTAGATTCAGAGGCATTAGACTTTCTTACTTTCTGGAGAGCGGAGCGGCAGTGAGGGATCGCTTTCCCGTTCTCGCGTCCTCTTCCCCAATAATTCCCGGAGAGTATCAAGCTATCAATTATATCGTATCTTCCCGGATTGCTTCTATAATAATATCCCGCCGAATCTGTTTGGAAGAAATCCAGTAAGCTCCTGCAACAGCAACTAATTCCAAAACAATACTAATTATGAGTTTTACAGTCGGAAAGTAAGGGGAAAATTCGTTCCAACTAATCTCATTTATCTTAAATAAAAAATGAAGTGTAACAAATAAAATAGGAATGGTAAGACAAATCGGAGTAACAGCAAGACGAATTCCTTCTAACAATATTAGTTTTTTTATTCCTTGAAAATCCATTCCAACTGAACGAAACATCGCATATTCCCGTCTTCTTTGCTGCATAGAAGCAGTAACCGTAAGAAAAGCAGTAGAGATTCCAATCAGTGCGAAAAGAAGACTGATACACCAGATAACAATTTCCATAGCAAAGGTTTGAATATCGGTATTTCTTTTTTCTTCGGCAATACTGATAAGATAGATGTCTTCTTCTGCAAACCAAGCAGATAAAAGCTGCCGGAATTCTTTTGTTACCTGCAGATCGTTTTCCGGTGCAGTTTGAATATCAATATTTAACCGATAAGATTTTGCGGCGGAATCTGGAATAAAGTTTGTTATAATTTTATAATAACAGGAAAGGGGCATATAGAGCCGAATACTATAATCGCCTGTACGAAAAGGATTTAAAGCTGGCGTAACAGTGGTCGGTATAATACGAACAGAAAAACGGTAATCGGTTTCCATAGAGTCTCTTGTTTTTTCCTCTAACTGCAGCAGTTGTCCATTATAGAAATCTAAAAGAGGATAGCATTGTATTGCTTTTTCTAGATAATTGCTGAACGGATAGAGGGGAGCACTGCTGTAGGCAACGGCGGAAAACTGGTCTGGCTGATAGAATGGTTCCGGGGAAATTCCGATTGTACGGCAGTATTCATCAAAATAGGAGTCGGCAATTCCTAAAAGATAGACGGGTGTACGCCATTTGTTATTTTCGAAGTGGAGGTTATAGAGCGAGGGATTCTTAACTGCTGCAAATCCTCCATTTTCTTGAAATTCCTGGCTTTGTTCGGATTCGGATGCCCAATAGGCAGCATTGGTTTGACAGTACCAGATGATGGTTTTTATTCCTTCTATCTGTGTGATTTCTTCTATCATCTCTGGATTGAATGGAGAAGTTGTCTGCAGCCGGCTTGTGATATTGTAGGTCATTGCATCATTGTTTCTTTCTGAGTTAAAGTTGCTGATCTCAACTAGGCAGCTAAATCCGGTTGATAGAAGAAGGCAGAAAAACAGGGCACTGATACTGCTGCGAAATGTTTTGCGATGTGCGGAATAGGAGATGGAAGCGAGGGAGCCTTCTATTCCGAAATGGCGAAATAACCATCCTATTTTAGGAGGTTTTTTATCGTGCAGACAGGACTGCTTTCCACGGATAGATTCGATTGGGGAAAGACGGGAGGTTCGGTGTGCCGGAATCCATGCAGAAACCCATACTGTGGCAAAACAGAGCAGAAAGGCTAGGAGTATTGTAAGGAAAGAACATCTGGTCTGAATTGGATAAGAGATCAGCTCTCCTAGTATTTGTACATAGATTCCTAAAGTAAATTTTGTAAAGAGATATCCAATCAGCAGTCCTAGAAAAATCGGAACGATGGACAATAGAAGACATTCCGATAAGAGGACAAATCGAATCTGGGAGGGTGAGGCACCGATGGATCGGAAGATGCCAAGCTGTATGGTTTTTCGCTGTGCAGAGAGAGAAAATATATTTTGAATAATATAGATAAATGCACAGGCAATCAAGAAAAGCAAAATTCCCATTAAAAGAAAAGAGAAGTAGTTTTGAATGTGAAAATTGCTTTCTGGAGGGAAGACTAGATGGAGCATGAGTAAGGCAGTATGGTAGGAAAAGTGATTTTCATAGCTTCCGTACTCGTTTTTTGGAATACCTAGAGTGTCTGCTAATTTTGGCATAACTTGGTAGGTTTTTCTTATGTTTTTTAATTTTACATAGACCACAAGTTCTTCTTTTGGGTCGAGTGTGGTGCGGTCAAGATATCCCATAGCATAGTAGCCGGGTGTGACAGTAGAGGTGGTGACATCCAGTTTTCCTACTAGGGTAAGAGTGATTGCTCCCTCTTTTTTAAAAGTTTCACTGTCTCGTCTGGTTTCTACATCTAATTTGGTTGCTCCATCCAATCGTTTTCCAACAGGCAGAGTAATGGTATCTCCTATTTGGTATTGGGGATTTTTTTGGAAAAATGATTTTGCTATTACAATATCTCCTGGTTTTTGCGGAACGTGTCCTTCCAGAATAAAAAATTGTTCTGCCATTTCGTCCCAATAGGATTGATCGGCATTTCTTAGAAGTAAGTAAGGGAGCGAGGAATCGGAAGGCAGTTTTACAATTTGATATTCTCCTTTGATCATACTTTTTTCTATTTCTAAATGAGAATCAATTAGAGAAAGTTGATCTGCTTGAATTTCCCCTCCTAATTCGGCATGCCAGTTTCCGCTCTGTCTGATTTCTAAGTCACTTCGCCATTGGTAGAGGGAATAGAGATAGATACAGGCGGTAGAGAGCAAAATGGAGGAAAGAAGGACTGCAATACAAATGGAACAGGAGGTACGCTTGTTTCTGCGGATATTGTCAAGGGTATAGTGCAGTAATAGTTTCATTGTTTCACCTCCTGAAGTTCCTTTTGGCAGGATTCATCTGATAAAATTTTTCCGTCTTCCATAGTAATAATGCGTTCGGCTCCCAGTGCAATCTTTTCGTCATGGGTAATTAAAAGGATGGTCTGTCCGTAGTGTTTGTTGGACAATTTCAGTAGATTAAGAATTTCTTCCGAGTTTTTTCGATCTAGGTTGCCGGTTGGTTCATCTGCAAGCAAAATAGCAGGGCGGTAGATTAGGGCTCTTCCAATCGCAGTACGCTGCTGCTGTCCGCCGGAGAGTTCACTTGGCAGATGAGAGAGACGGTTGGAAAGACCAAGGATTTTGACCAGTTCATTAAAGTGGGGGAGATCGGGTTTTTGTCCGTCTAAAAGCATAGGAAGCAGAATATTCTGCTGTACCGTTAAGGTGGGAATTAAATTATAGAATTGGTAGACCAGCCCTACTTTTCTTCTGCGAAAGATAGAAAGTTGTTTTTCATTTAAACTGGCAATATTTGTGTCTTCAATGAAAATTTTGCCGGAGGTTGGTGTGTCTACTCCTCCTAACAGATGAAGCAGAGTAGATTTTCCCGAGCCGGAAGTACCGATAATAGCAGTAAAGGTTCCTTTTTTTAAAGATAAATTGATTTGATTCAGTGCAGTGACTGCAGTTTGATTAGAACCATAGATTTTGGTAAGCTGTTCGCATCGAAGGATTTCCATACAAATACCCCTTTCTTAAAAAATTGTGATTGTTTTATATTTAACTGCAAGTTTCATATTAAAAAAGTCAAATGACATTTGAGTGACATTTGACTGGAATTTTTAGAATTTAAAAAATTTAATTCGGAAACGTGCTCCACCTTCTGCACGGTTTTCTGCTAGGATTTCTCCGTTTTGCTGTTCTATAATGGATTTGGCAAGTGCAAGACCAATGCCGATATTATCTTTGGAACTGTGTTTTCCTTTATAAAATCGCTGAAAGAGATGGGGAAGCTCTTTGGGATCAAATCCTTCTCCATTGTCTTCAATTTGGATTTCCGTATAGATAGGGTTTTGGAAGATAGCAATTTGAATAGAGCCGTTTTTAGGGGTATGTTCGCTGCAGTTTTTTAAGATATTTTCGATTCCCTCTGCAGTCCATCCGATATCACAAAATAGTGTGCAGTCAGATATGCTTTGGATCTGAAGGGTCTGCTGCTTTTCTTTTAGGAGAGGCAGAACAGGTTCCATCGCACAAGAAAGCAGTTCTTCGACTGAAATTTCTTTTTGTATCAGCTGCAGTACACCAGCGTCCATACGGGAGAGATGCAGCAGGGCAACTACTAAATTGCGGAGATGCTCGGTTTGATTTAGAATCTGTGATGCAATTTTTTGCTGTTCGGTTTTTTCAGAGTATTGCTGCATCAGCTCTGCCATAATAGAAAGAGAGGTTAAAGGGGTTTTTAATTGATGGGAAATATCTGCCATATTTTTTGCCAGGTTTTCTTTTGCTGAAACGGCATGGCTGCGGCTTTCTCTTAGGGCGGTTACAGTTTTATAGATTTCATCTTCTAAAAAGGAACATTCATCTTCAACTGTATAGGAGTGCAGCGGATATTCACCATGATTGATTTGTTTTAGGTAGTCTGTTAAATTTTGTATTCTTAACTGAATTCGTCTGTGCTGATAAAAGAGCAGCCCTAGAAAGAAGGAAAAGAACAAACATGCAAGAATTCCCGAAAAAATAAATACCATTGCATGTTCCTTCCAAGTCAGCAGCCGTCCGTAATAGCCGTAATCTTCTAAAATAGGGATTCCTAAGGAAACGGCATCTTGAGAGAATGTCTTTAGTGTATAGAATAGTTTTGACGGTTCCTTTAGTTCTGATGCAACAGCAGCTATCCGTAGGTAAAACTGCCGCTCAGAGAGACGAATCATAAAATAACTGAGTAGGAAAGAACACAGCAGAAAGGAAACAAATCCGATTAGGATTCTTTTTTTAGTCTTCATTTTTAATCTCCAGTTTATCTTCTAATTTGTCTTCTAGTTTATAGCCAATTCCCCGCACTGTTTGAATTGGTTGTTTCGAGTCGGATGTCAATTTGCTGCGAAGACGTTTTATCATAACAGTGAGGGTATTATCATTAACATATTTTCCTTCTGCATCCCATAGATGTGCCAGCAGCATATCTCGGGTTAAAGTGCGGTTTTTATTAATAAGCAGATATTCTAGGAGCCGGTATTCTCCAACGGTTAGTGTAACGGGGCTTCCCTGAAAGAAAACGGAAGTATCCGTTCGATTTAGAAGGATGTCCTGACAGCTTAACAAGTCAGATTCCTTTGGGGACTGTTTGGAACGGCGGAGAACAGCGGCTATTCGGGAAAGCAGAACAGCCAGTTTAAATGGTTTGGTAACATAGTCATCTGCCCCTAAGTCCAGACCACGGATAATATCAGTATCTTCATCGAGTGCCGTTAGGATAATAACAGGAATTCGATTGGCAGAGCAGACAGTTTCGCAGAAAGAAAATCCCTGTCCGTCAGGCAGATTTAAATCCAATAAAATCAGATCCAGATTAGAGGAAAGGGATTTTTTTGCCTCTTCTAAGGTTTGGGCAGTGGATACTTGATAATCGGAGAGGAGAAGGGCTTCTTTTAAAGTATAGAGAATAGAAGGTTCATCCTCTACGATAAGGATATGTTCTTGTTTCATATGTTTCCCCTTATATAGCTGAAATAATTTTTAAGGTGATTCAACCATAGTGGTTAAAAAGTTTAATGAGCCGGAAGGATTTCCGGTTCCTTTTTCTAATAGGGAGATCAGTCCTAATATGGTTTCTTCGACATCTTCTGGGGAAGAAGGAATCAAAGTATTATCTAGTTTAATGGACAAAACGATTAATACAATTTCGGCAAGTGCGGAAGGATAGTCAAAGTGAATCTCTCCAGATTCAATTCCCTGTGTAATAATAGCAGTCAGTGCCGGTTTTAATTCTAATACCATATGAGACAGATATTTTTGGTGAAGGTAAGCCTTCTCCTGTGAGCTGATGGCAGAAGCAGAAGAATCGTGCCGAAGAAATTCCGAAGAAGAATTTCGGCATGCCTGAAAGATCATTGCCATTCGGATAAAAGGAGAAATATTGGTCTGCTTTGCCAGATTTTTTGCCGTTTCTAGAGGTTTTTCATAGCTGCGTGTGATAAGTGCTTCCAGTATCGCTTCTTTTGAGGGAAAGTAATAATAGATACTTCCCTTTCCGATTCCTGCAGTCTGTGCAATCTCACTCACAGAGATAGTCTGAATGTTTTTATTTTCTAGTAATGTCTGGAGCGCATCTAGGATTTGATTGTATTTCAACTGATTTGGCATAATTACCACCTTTCTGTTTTATTTCCTAAAGTAATGCAGAAGCAGGAAAGGTTAGAAAGACCATTAGTTGCCGGATAAAGGAAGCAGCTTTTGGAAAACCTATACTGTATGCTGCCAGGAAAATTGTAATATGCATCTATAATAGAACTATTATAACAGAAATGCGGCAAGAAGCAAGATGGGAATTTTTATAAAAAAGAAGAAAAAAATTTTAAAAATTTGGGGGAAAAGATATTGACCGATAGTCGAAAAAGTGATATTTTAGTTATCAGAACATACGACCGTTGGTCGAAAATAAAAGAGAGAAGGAGAAAAAAGAAATGACATATGCAGATTTTTTTGCAAAGGTAAAGGAAGAATTTATGGTGGCGGATGTAAGTGATGTCAAAGAACATTTGGCATATCAGTTTAATATTGAGGGAGAAGCAGGGGGAATCTTTTATGTAGAGGTAAAAGACGGGGTTTTATCGGTAGAACCTTATGAATATTATGACAGAGATGCGATGTTTACAGCATCTGCAGAAGTACTGATGAAGATTGCTTCCGGCAAATTAGATCCGATTGTAGCAGTGACGCTGCAGAAGTTAAAGGTAGAGGGTAATATTGAAAAGGCATTAAAATTAAAAGAATTTATTGATAAGAAAAAGAAGAAATAAACAAGAAACGGATTGTAGTGGAAAAGCAGGAAAGAGAGGCGTTTTTATGGGCAAATTGGGAAAGGCAGCCGCAGTTGCAGGTGTCCTTACGGCGGCACAGATAGGAGAGGCAGCTTATTTTTACCGCCGTACAATGAAACGAAATAATGCTAAAGTAGAGCGGACAATCAAGATGGCCGGAACCGATTGGAGTCAGTATATGGAACTGATTCAGGCGAGAAAAGAAGTGATGATGGCACAGCCGCATAAAGAAATTTCGATTCGGTCAGAGGACGGTTTAAAACTGTATGCCAATTATTTTCCAAATCAGGACGAAAAGAAAGTTGTGATTTGCTTTCACGGCTATACCAGTCAGGGGTTAAGTGATTATATCGGGCTTTCGGATTATTACAGAAGACATGGTTATAGTATGCTGCTTCCAGATGCAAGGGCACATGGGAAGAGTGAGGGAGAATATATTGGGTTTGGCTGTTTAGACAGAAAAGATGCACTTTGCTGGATTCACTGGATTATAGAACAGTGTGGAGAAGAGGTACAGATTCTTCTGCATGGGACGTCTATGGGAGGTGCAACGGTATTGATGTGCAGCGGGTTAAAGCTGCCAAAGCAAGTAAAAGGAATTATATCGGATTGCGGTTTTACTTCTCCAAAGGAAGTATTTACGCATGTTCTGCACAGTATGTACCATCTGCCTGCTTTTCCATTAATTTCGATTACAGACCAAATCAATCGGAAAAAAGCGGGGTATGGAATGGATGAGTGCAATGCAGCCAGAGAAGTGAGAAAAGCAACGATACCGATACTGTTGATCCATGGGGATGCCGATACCTTTGTTCCATATCAGATGTGTGAAGAAATTTATAGAAATTGTGCTTCACCAAAGACAAAGCTAATTATTAAGGGAGCGGCTCATGCGGAGAGTTATTATAAAGATATGGAGGCTTATGAGCACGCTTTGGATCAGTTTATAGACAGTATCTAGATTAAAAAAGAGCAGGGAATCAGAAACGGAGAGGAAAATTATGAAAACAAGAAAAGGGTATAAAGTATATCCATTGACTGCAGCACAGAAATTTCATTTTTATTACCTGAATTTTTGTCCGAAGAAACAGGTATTAAATATCGGAACCAGTTTGACAATTGAAGTAGAGTTGGATTGGGAAGTATTAAGACAGGCAATCTATAAGGCGTATGAGCGGTGTGAGGCGATGCGGCTTCGGTTTGCAGAGGATAAAGAAGGAAATTGGTATCAGTATATAGTAGAGAAGGAAGAACGGGAGATTGAATTTGTAGATTTTTCGAATCAGTCTATGGAAGAAGCAGAAGCAGTGATGAGAAGTTGGACGGAAGTACCGTTTGACCACCATGATTCTCCTCAGAATCGGATTGTGATGATTAAAACTTCTGACGGATTCAGCGGGATCTATCTTTTGGTCGATCATCTGACAATGGACGCTCAGTCTTTAATCTGCTTTATGAAAGATATTATTGAGATTTACTGTAATGCAAAATATGAGGGAGTAGAGTATCCAAAGGAAATGGCTTCTTATATTGAGCAGTTAAAGAAAGATTTGGCATACGAAGAGGGATCGAGAGCAAAGGAAAAAGATATAGAATTTTTTGAAAAATTAATTGAACGTTCTGAGCCGATTTATAATGCGATAGATGGTTCTCAGGTATTAGAAAATGAGAGAAAGAAAGAAAATAATCCTAACCTGCGGGCTGCTGTTAATGCGACTGATTGTGTAGATTCCGCACTGGATATTTTTCATTTAGAAGAGGAGCCGACAAAGCGGCTGATGGATTTTTGCGAAGAGCATCATATTTCTTTAGCTTGTCTTTTACTGATGGGACTGCGTACTTATTTTCAAAAGATGAATGGAAATGATGATGTTTCGATTAATACGGCGATTGCACGGCGGGCAACATTAAAAGAGAAAAAGTCTGGCGGAACACGAATTCATTCCTTCCCGTTGCGGACAATTATTGAACCAAGCAAGACCTTTTTAGAGGGAATTTATGAGATTCGGGATGCACAGAATGAACTGTTTCGGCATGCAAATTATGATCCAGTTGCTTACTTTGCACATCGGGGAAAGACTTATCCGACAAAGCCAGGACAGACCTATGAGCCGATGTCGCTTACGTATCAGCCTTTGACTTTAAAAGAAAAGGGATTGGATAAACTGGGAGATATCCACTATAAGACTAAGTGGTATCCAAATGGTGCCACTACACAGGCAATGTATCTTACAGTTATGCACCGCTCGGAGGACAACGGATTAGATTTTAATTTTGAGCATCAGATTAAGGCAATTTCTAAAGAAAAATTAGAATTCTTTTATTATTATGTATGTAAGATTATGTTTAAAGGAATTGAAAGACCAAATCTTACAATTGGCGAGATTATTAAGTTGGTATAAACAGTATAAAAAATAAAGAGGAAAAGAAAACTATGTTTGAAAAATTAGTAGAATTAATCAGCAATTATGTAGAGGTAGAAGCAGCACAGATTACACCGGATTCCCGTTTTATGGAGGATTTAGGATTTACTTCTTTTGATTTTATGAGTATGCTTGGAGAATTAGAGGAAGAGTTTGATATAGAAATTGATCAAAAGGAAGCAGCAAATATTCAAACCGTTCGGGAAGCAGTGGAGTATTTGGAGAAAATTTCCGCTTAATTATGGAGAGTTTTGGTAAAAAGGGAGAACAGAGATGAGATTAAGTACAATTCGTGATATTTTGGTACAGTCCGAAGCACAATATGGGGCAGAGGATGCCATTCGTTATAAAATCGGAAAAGATATGGTTGAGGCAAAGACCTATACGCAATTAAAGGAGGATAGTGAAAGTTTTTCTTGTGTACTGCAGAGACTTGGGGAACAGGGGAATCATATTGCAGTAACCGGAATGACTTCCTACGCCTGGCTGGTAGCTTATTTTGGTATAGTAAACAGCGGCAGCGTGGCAGTTCCGCTGGATGTTTCCCTTCCTGCAAAAGAGATGTGTGAATTAATCGACAGAGCAGATGCAACGGTATTAGTGATTGATGAAATTCGGGCGGATGTAATAGCGATTGCAAAGAAGGAATGTCCAAAATTAAACTATGTGATTTCTATGCAGAAAGAAGAGAGTGACGAAGAGATTTTGTCTTTTTCGCAGCTTTTAGTAAAGTATAGAGGGGTCTGCAGTAGGATGCCGGAGCCGGACAGTCTGGCTACGATTATGTTTACTTCTGGAACGACCGGAAAGAGCAAGGGTGTTATGCTGACACATAGAAATCTGGCAGAGGATGCAACCTGTCTGGATATGAAGATTCCGCCTAGGACAGTGGTGCTTTCGGTTCTTCCGATTCATCATGCCTACTGTTTGAGCATGGATATATTAAAGGGACTTTCCCTTGGAAGTATTATCTGTATAAATGATTCTCTGCTTCGGGTGGCTAAAAATATTAAGTTATTTCAGCCGAATATGATTTTAATGGTGCCTCTTATGATAGAAACATTTGCGAAGAAATTAGAAGAGGTGGCAGGATTGCCAAAAGAGATTGTAAAAAAAGAGGTCTTTGGAGAACAGCTTCATACCATCTGCAGCGGCGGTGCTTATCTCAATCCAGCTTTTATAGATTTATTTAACAGCTATGGAATTACTATTTTGCAGGGGTATGGAATGACAGAGTGTGCCCCAGTAATTAGTACCAGTTTAAGCTGGAATATAAAAAAAGAGTCTGTTGGACAACTGATTCCAAATTGTGAGGCAAAAGTGGTGGATTCGGAACTCTGGGTTCGTGGAAGCAGTGTAATGCTGGGGTATTATAAAATGCCGGAAGAGACAGCGGAGACGTTGGAAGATGGCTGGCTGAAAACAGGGGATTTAGGATATGTAGATAAGGATGGATTTGTTTTTCTGACCGGAAGAAAGAAAAATCTGATTATTACAAAAAACGGAGAGAATGTTTCACCAGAGGAATTAGAGAATAAACTTAGCGAAAACCGAATCATACAAGAGGTTTTAGTTCGAGAGAAAGATGGAGTAATTGAAGCGGAGATTTTTCCTGATTATGAATATGTAAAGAAACAGGAAATTTCTGATGTAAAGGGAGTGCTGCAGCAGATTATTGATGCGTATAATCAAGAAGCAGTGGCGTATAAAAAAATCTATCGGCTGACGGTAAGAGAAACTGAATTTGAGAAAACACCGTCTAAGAAGATTAAGAGATATTAGGGATAAAAGATTACTTATTGGGATAGTCGATGGGATTATTTTGATAAGTAATTTTTTTGTATGCTAATTTGAAAATGGTGTAAGAATTTATTTGGGTTTTGGAGAGTGGAGAGTGGAGGGTGGGGGGACGCTGGAGTGGGGGACGCTAGAGTGGGGAAACAATCCCTTTTCCCTGTTCCGCTCTTCGGAAAGTAGAAAGTCTAATGCTTCTGATTGGAAGTTTATTCAGCCGGACGGACCGGGGTGCAATTCGCCCGTACAGCGGGCTAAACACACCCCTTTTTTGCCATCAGAAGATGGCAAAAATCCTGGTGGATCGACAGAAGCATAAGACCTTCTAACTTTCCTTCGAAGTCACAGGGAAAAGGGATTGTTTCCCCACTCTAGCTGTTTTTTCCTGACTGTATGTTTGGGGATGACTCATTTATCTGTAGAGGGAAATTTCTTAGAAAATGATGAAAAATGACAAAATTCGATTGACTCTGTTAGGATAAAATGGTATAACTTAACAAGATAAAGAAAAAGGGAATTATATGTTTTTGTACGAAAATGGATTGGAGATAAAAGATATGACAGGAAAGAAAAAACAGTCAATGGGGTTGGGAAAGATTATTGGGTTGGCGGTTTTGGCTACAATTGTTCTTTTGCTGCTTGTCGTAGGATTTTTAATTGGGACAAAAACCGGAAGGCGGCTTATGTATCAATATGCAGCGAAGTATATTTATCAGTCGGTGGAAGTAGAAACCGAACCAGAAGAGAAACAGACAGAAGTATTAGAGGAAGCAGAGACAGAGACGACAAAGCCAGATCCTTGGTATGATGAGGACGAGCCTGTTCGTAATTTTCTAATCTATGGAGTAGAGGAAATCGGAGGGGCAAAAAATACGGATACAATGATGATCGCTTCGATTAATATGGATACGGGTGAAATTAAGCTGACCTCTATTTTACGTGATACAATGGTTCAGATATCCGGTTATCGGGATAATAAATTAAATCAGGCATTTGCATTGGGTGGTGTGGAACTATTACTAGAGACGATTGAGCATAATTATATGATTGATATAGATGGCTATGCTTGGGTAAATTTTGAAAGTTTTGAGGAAGTGATTGATTTAATTGGTGGAATTGATCTGGAATTGACAACAGCAGAAGCCAATTATCTAAATACGACAAATTATATTTCAAAACCGGAGAATCGAAATGTTTCGCCGGGAATGAATCACTTAAATGGCAATCAGGTACTGGGATATTGCCGTGTTCGGTATGTAAGAACTTCTACAGACGGACATGACGACTATGGACGTACAGAGCGGCAGCGGTTAGTATTGAATACGATATTTAATACGTATATTAAGCGAAATCCTCTTGATTTAATGACATTATCAAAGAAATGTCTGAAATATATCAATACAAGTGTATCCGAAGAACAGATTGCACAGATTTTGGAATGTGTAGTAGAAAAACGTGCAAATTCGCTGGAGACATTTCAAGTTCCGATTAATGGATACTTTTCAGAGCCAAAGGAGTATAATGGTGTAACTTATCCATTGATTTTAGACTGGGAAGAGAACATTCTTCAATATTATCAATTTCTTTTTGGAGATACAGAAGAAGAAGCTAAAAATCGATATGAAACCTATAAGACAGAAAAGGAAAGCCGAATGAAAGAATAACAGGATCATTCTCTTATATAAAAATACACCAGTAAATTTTAAATGGCTGCATAAATAAGGTTATTTTTTATGCAGCCATTTCTTTTTATACTATTTAACACAATGATTCTTTATTGCTCCTATTTCGTTTGATAACCTTAAGACGGGTAAATTCTTCTCGTTCTTTTTCTTCTAATGCATTGGTAATAGTAATTACTCGTTCTGTATAAGTAGGAATGGTGATATTTTTTAGTGCGTTGGCACGTTTTTGAGTCTTTTTAATATCGGCAGCTAACCGATAAGCTGAATTTTCTACCATAGAAAGCCGAATCGTTAATTCTTTTACTCTGTCAAAGCAAGTTTTTGCTTCATCAAGTGATTCCGTTGTACTATAAAATGCATAAGTAGGGAGTTCTGCCTGCTTATTATACTCTACAAGAGGAATTTCTGTTCCCATAATACTTCTGGTTTTGATTCGAATTGAGTTTTCAACCGGAACCGTATCGGCAATTTCTTGTACATAATGAATACCAAGTTCGACATTAGCAGTTTGAAGAGAAATATACGCTTCTGTAAAAACTTGATCAATTTCCGATTGGATTCCTTTCGCTTCTTCAATTAAATCCATTAATTCTCGGATTAAAATATTACGCTTTTTATCCATTAATTCATACCCTTGTTTGGCAAGGGCTAACGAATTTTTAGCTGAGATTAAATTTCCCTTTGTAGGAAAGGAATTCGGATCCATTTGTTCACCTTCTTTTATTATAATTTAGTTTTTTATACATCAAAAAAAATTCGGAATCCGCTTCTTCCTCATAATCCTATGCTGGGAAGCCCCCCAACCCACCGCTTTCGCCTTCACAGCTTAGAATCGGGGGACTTCCTTGATAGGTTAAAAAAGCTGAATAACACAGGTCAAATCGGATATTCGCAATCCGCTTTGCTACTTGCTCATAACCTCATAGCTACTATCGCAGCTTTTCAGTGGGAGTCTGCA
>CAJUEI010000007.1 GCA_910585255.1 uncultured Lachnospiraceae bacterium | reverse complement strand
CCGGGGTGCAATTCGCCCGTACAGCGGGCTAAACACACCCCTTTTTTGTCATCTGTCGATGACAAAAATTCTAGGGATCGACAGAAGCATAAGACGTTCTAACTTTCCTCCGAAGTCACAGCGGGAAGGGATTACTTCTCCACTCAAGCTGTTTTTTCCTTCTGGTAAGTTTTAAGTTGATTCATTGATTCGTAGAGAATTTTATTTTTAGATCTGTGGAGAATTTTATGTTTAAATCTTAAATCTAAGAAATCGTAATATTTGCTTACGAGCTTATTGATTAAGAAAATTTTGGAAAAAAGAATAAAGATAGAATGAAGCAAAAGGAAGAAACGTGGATTGTGGAGCAATACAGCCAGATGAAGTTCGCGTACTGCTGTGACTTCGGAGGAAAGTTAGAAGCTCTTAGACTTCTGTCGATTTTCTAGGATTTTTGCCATCTTCTGATGGCAAAAAAGGGGTGTGTTTAGCCCGCTGTACGGGCGAATTGCACCCCGGTCCGTCCGGTTGGATATACATAGATTCAGAAGTTTTAGAGCTTCTCTTTCTAGAGAGCGGAACAGCAGTACACGAACTTCGTCTGGCGTCCTGATTTGAAAATAGTCTGACTTGCTTTTTTTATTTATATGGAATATGATAAAATGAAAAATAAGGATAAATCCATATACAGAGAGAGGAAGGAATAGAATATGAATCTATTGACAATAGAAGGAATTAGTAAGGTATATACAGAAAAAGTGTTATTCGACAATATTAGTCTTGGAATTCAAGAAGGAGATAGAATTGGAGTGCTTGGAATTAACGGAACCGGAAAATCAACTCTGCTAAAGATCATTGCAGGAGTAGAGGAAGCAGATAACGGAACTGTAGTACAGGGAAAAAAAGTAAGAATTGCTTATCTTCCGCAAACCCCTATATTGGACGAAAAATTATCAATCTTAGAAAATGCAGTAAAGGGAAAGCGTGCTGAGCAGGAGTACCGAAACTTAGAGGGAGAAGCAAAAGCTATGCTGGAAAAACTGGGAATTTTAGAAGTATCTGCTTTCCCAAAGTATCTGTCCGGCGGACAAAAAAAGCGAATTGCACTGGTACAGACGCTCCTTACACCAGCAGATATTTTAGTATTAGATGAGCCTACCAATCATTTGGATCATGAAATGGCAGAGTGGCTGGAAAATTATCTAAATCGTTATAAAGGTGCTTTTATTATGGTTACTCATGATCGATATTTTTTAGATAAAGTGACCAATAAGATTGTAGAGATTGACAGAGGAAAGCTCTATCATTATTCGGCAAATTATTCGAAATTTGTAGAATTAAAAGCACAGCGGGAGGAGATGGCGTTAGCTACAGAGCGAAAAAATAAAAGTTTATATCGGATGGAATTAGAGTGGATGATGCGTGGAGCACGTGCACGCTCAACAAAGCAGAAGGCACATATCCAGAGATTTGAACAGCTTCGGGATCGAGAGAAGATTGCAGAGGAGAAAAATGTAGAACTGCAGTCAGTTTCTTCCCGGCTTGGGCGGAAAACAATAGAGATAGAAGAAATCTCTAAAGCATTTGACGGAAAAGTATTGATTTCAGACTTTTCTTATATCCTGCTTCCCGGAGATCGGATTGGGATTGTCGGAGCAAATGGATGTGGAAAGAGTACGCTTCTTAAGCTGCTCAGCGGAATACTGAAGCCGGACAGCGGCAAGTTGGAGATAGGACAGACTGTTAAGATTGGATATTTTTCTCAGGAAAATGAAAAATTGGATGAAACAAAGCGTGTAATTGATTTTATTCGGGAGGAAGCGGAGGTAATTCAGACAGTAGATGGAACAGTGACAGCTTCTCAGATGTTGGAGCGGTTTTTATTTAACGGAGCAATGCAATATTCTTTAATTGGAAAACTCTCCGGCGGGGAGAAACGAAGACTATATTTATTATATATTTTAATGAAAGCACCGAATGTACTGCTTTTGGACGAGCCTACTAATGATTTGGATATTGCGACATTGACGATTTTAGAGGATTATCTGGAAAGTTTTGAAGGAATTGTAGTGGCGGTTTCGCATGATCGGTATTTTTTAGATAAGATAGCGGAACGGATGTTTGTTTTCGAAGAAAATGGTGTAGTACGGCAGTATGAGGGAAATTTTTCAGATTATAAAACGGCATTGTTACAAAAAAAGGAATCAGAGGGGGAAGAAATTAAAAAAAATACAGAGGAACAGGAGAAAAAAGGAGGAAAAAATAACTGGAAGAAGAAAGATGAGAAGCCCAAATTTACTTATCTGGAGAAAAAAGAGTATGAAGGAATTGACGAGGAGATTGCACAGTTAGAGAAACGAATAGCGGAGATTGATAACGAGATGAATCTTTGTGCAGCGGATTATGGGAAACTTCGGATTTTGACAGAAGAAAAGGAAGAAAAGGAGTTAGTTTTGGAAGAAAAGATGGAGAGATGGGTGTATTTAAATGATTTAGCTCAAAAGATCTTGGAGGCGGGAGGGAGACTATAGAGAGAATATTAGAGAAACTATTTACGCAGCAGAAAGATTTCCGCTGCGTTATTTTATCTGAATATCCCCAGTTACCCGCCTATTAATTGATATAGAATTTGAAGCTGTTTTAAGGATAACATAAACGATAGATAAAAACCATGATCTATTGTGAAAAAATTTTTTTATCAAATGAATTGAAAAAGGGAGTATTAAAATATGAACCCGATGGATAGTTAGGACAATATAGTAGTGAAGGGCAGAAAATCTGTAAAAAACCATACGGGAGGAAAATCGTTGTGACATGTCAGGAATTTGCAGAATTGATTGAAACAGAAGGGAGGGAAATTTATCGTTTCTGCTGTCATTTGACAGGAGAGAAAGATGGAGCAGATGAATTGTATCAGGAAACCATGCTGAAAGCAATGGGACGTTTAAGCAGAATTGAACTGTCCAATAATCCAAAAAGCTTTCTTCTGGGAGTAGCAGTAAAGATTTGGAAAGGTAAGAGGCGAAAGTATGCACGCAGGCAGCGGATTGCACCAGAAGAAAGTTTGGATCAAATGACGGCAGGAATGGAATTAGTCGGATTAGAGGATTCACCGGAAGAGGCATATCTGTCAAAGGAATTACGTGAATTGGTAAGGAGGGAGACAGCTTTATTAAAGGAGAATTATAGAATTCCGGTTTATCTTTATTATTCTGCACAGATGGATATAGAAGAGATTGCTGCACTGCTGCATATTCCAAAGGGAACCGTAAAGAGCAGGCTGCATACGGCAAGAACGACAATAGCAGAGAAATTAAAGGAGTATGGTTATGAGGCATGAATATGAAAAAAGCAGGGATAAAAATAGAAGGTATGAGGGAGAACAAACTTGTGAGAAGAATCAAAATCTGGATAGTATTTTAAAAACTGCCCTTACATTAGATATAGAGCCTGATCAGGAATTAAATCAATATATTTTAGGAAAGTGGAAGGAGAATGTGAGTATGAAAAAGGGCGGAAAGAGAAGGCTGACGATAGCGGCAGCAGCGGCATGTATGATATTGGCAACAGGAAGTGTATTAGCGGCAGCTAGGTATATGAAGATGGCGGAATTAGCAGAAAGAAGCGGGATTGAAACGATGAAATCTGTCTTTTCAGGGGAAGATGTATTGGAAATTAATGAAACAAAGGAAGCGGGAGAGTATCGGTTTACACTGCTTGGAATTGCATCTGGAGAAAAGTGGGGGCAGAGTGATCTTTCAGAACAGCTTCCTGATTTAAAAGGAACCTACGCTGCAGTAGCAGTAGAACGGTTAGACGGAACGCCTATGCCGTCTACCAGTGAAGATGCCTATAGTGAAATTAATTTTTTTATTTCTCCTTTGATTGCAGGACTAAAACCATGGCAGTATAATATTGCTTCTATGAATGGGGGATATACCGATCTTGTACAAGATGGAATTTTTTATCGTCTAATTGAATGTGATGATGTGATTCCATTTGCGGATCGAGACTTATATCTTTGTATCAGCAATACCACTTTTTTTGATAGCAGTGCGTATCAATATGAGGAAAGCAGCGGAAAAATCAGCAGAAATGAGGAATACAGCGGGATTAATCTATTGTTTTCTCTTCCAATCGATGCTTCGAAAGCAGATCCTGCAGCAGCAGACGTATATTTAAGGGAATTAGAAGCGTCTTGGAATAGTAGTGCAGAAGAATCGATGGAAGATGAAGAGGATAGGGAATTAATAGAAAATTTAGATAATCTGCTGGCAAATAAGCAGGATGGAGAAGCATTAGAAGGATTTGCAGCAGTTGGAGATCCAGTAGTCATAACACAGGAGGATGGAAAATATTGTTATTCTTATTCGGATGAAGAGGAATCAGCGGAGGTTTATTTTTATCAAACAGATTTTCAGGATGGAAGAGATTATATGATCTTTTATACAGGAGGGGATGATGAGACAACATCGTGGAAAAAAATAAGTATTGTAATTGTGACTGAGAATCAGGACGGAACAGCAACTGCTCAAAGATATGAGAGAACGATAGGTTAAAAAACAAGCGATAAGCGGACTGTAGAAAAGACAGCCAGAGTTTGACAGATAACGTTTAAACTCTGGCATCTTTTTACTATCTATTTTAGATTATTTTTCTTCTAAGCAGCCACCATTTGTAGCAATTACATTTTGATACCAATAAAAACTCTTTTTCTTATATCGCTTAAGACTTCCGCTTCCATCATCATTGCGATCTACATAAATAAATCCATATCGTTTTTTCATCTGTGCAGTAGAGGCACTGACTAAATCGATGCATCCCCATGCGGTATATCCCATTACATCCACGCCTTCTGCAATCGCTTTTTCTACTTCTTTTAGATGTTCGGAGAGATAGCGAATCCGATAATCGTCTAAAACGGTTTTCTGTCCGTCTGCTTCTACTAATTCATCGACTGCACCTAAACCATTTTCTGCTATAAATAAAGGTTTTTGATAGCGGTCATAGAAATAATTCAGGGTATAGCGAAGTCCCTGTGGATCGATCTGCCATCCCCATTGGCTTTCTGGAAGATAAGGATTCTTTATGCCCAGTGAAAGGTTTCCTCCGGTTCGCTGATATTTGGACGGATCAGAAGCAATACATTTGCTCATATAGTAACTAAAAGAGATAAAATCTACCGTATATTGAGAGAGCAGTTCTAAATCTCCTGCTTCCATAGCAATCGTGATTCCTTCTTTTTCCCAAGTTTTTTTTGTATAAGAGGGATAATATCCTCTTGCCATTACATCACAGAAAAATGTAACATTGCGGTCTGCTTCTGTCATAGCAATCAGATCGGATGGATTTGGAGTCATAGGATAGTGGAGGGCACCCAATACCATACATCCTATCTTGGCATCAGGGATCCGTTCATGAAGCAGTTTGGCTGCAGCTGCACTTGCCACAAATTCATGGTGGGCAATCTGGTATTTATCCTGAAGGGTAAGCTGCTCTTTTGGTGTCCAGACGCCGGCTCCCATCAGCGGAAAATTCCAGAGTGCATTGATCTCATTAAAGACAATCCAATATTTTACTTTATTTTGATATCTGGAAAATACCGTGCGGCAGTAACGCTCAAAAAAGGTAATCATACGCCGATCCCTCCACCCGTCATAGGTTTTTGCCAGATGCAGAGGGGTCTCGTAATGAGACAGCGTAACTAACGGTTCGATTCCGTATTTTTTACATTCATCAAATACACGATCATAAAATTCTAGTCCTGCCTCATTAGGAGTTTCTTCGTCTCCTAACGGAAAGATTCGGCTCCATGCAATGGACAGGCGAAAAACACGAAAGCCCATTTCAGCCATTAACTGAATATCTTCCTGATAGTGATGGTAAAAGTCAATTCCGATTAATTTTAAATTCTCAGGAATCGGTTTTTCACTGACAGAGCCGGTAATGCCATGGGGCATAACGTCCTGAATGGATAATCCTTTTCCATCTTCCTGATAGGCACCTTCACATTGATTGGCGGCAATAGCACCGCCCCATAAAAAATTTTTTGGAAAACTCATATCTGCCTCCCTTTATTTCATAATACGAATCAGTGTTTCCTGTGGCTGGATTTGTCCGCTTTTGGCAGGAAGGACATCGAGATAGTCCATAGTATTGCTGATAATAACCGGAGTAGTAATATCATATCCGGCGTGCCGAATTGCATCCAAATCCATTTCTATTAAAAGCTGTCCTTTTTTAACTTGTTCTCCCTGTTTGACATGTGCGGTAAAGTGCTGTCCTTTTAATTCTACGGTATCCATACCAATATGAATCAGAATTTCTACACCAGATTTTGTTTGAAGTCCGATTGCATGCAGTGTATCGAATAAAGAAACAACCGTTGCATCTTCCGGGGCATACACCTTTCCTTCGGAAGGAATAACGGCAGCACCTTTTCCAACAATCTCTTTAGAAAATACATCATCTTTTACCTCAGAAAGAGGACAGGCATTTCCTTTTAACGGCGAGGAAATAGAGAGAATCTCTTTTTCTGCTGCAGTTTGTCTGATATTTTCTTCCTGAAAGAAAGATTCTGTTTTGGATTCTTCAACTGGGTCGTCAAAACCTAAAAACCAAGCAGCAACAGCAGTAACCGCCATAGAGATAACAATGGTAATGGCAGCATTAATTACATTGCCGAATCCATCACCTCCAATATAGACAGGCAGAGCCAGCAGACCCGCTGTGGTAGAAGAATAGGTATGGATTCCGGTAATACCGGCATAGAGACCAGATACGCCGCCGCCGATCATAGCAGCATAGAGCGGTCTTTTATATTTTAAATTGACACCATACAGTGCTGGTTCTGTAATACCCATAAGTGCAGTAGCACCGGAAGAAATGGCTAATTGTTTTAAATCTTTATTTTTGGTTCTTACTCCTACCATAAGGGAAGAAACGCCCTGTGCAATATTAGAAGCTAACATACCAGGTCCTAAGATCGTACCATAGCCTAATGTAGCATACTGAATAGTCTGAATTGGGGCAAAACAGTAGTGCATCCCTGTCATAACAAAGAACGGACAGAACGTACCCATCAGTACAGGAATAACCCAGCCGGCATAGTCATTTAGCCAGTTAAAGCCAATAGCCAGTACCTGACCTACTAAGTTGCCTAAAGGTCCTGCAATTACAATAGCCACGATACCAGTTAATATTATGGTAAGCAGCGGGGCAAGGAAGATTTTCACGGCTTTTGGAGAAATTCGGTTTGCCCATGGTTCAATGATCGATTGTACCCATACAATCAAAAGAATAGGAACCACGCTTCCGGTATAGGAGATCATTGTAACAGGAAGAAATCCAAACAGCCGGACGGCATCTCCGGTATTTAATCCGGTAAAACTTGGGTGAATCAATACTCCTGCTAATACGGCCGCCAAATAAGGGCTGCATTTAAAACGCTTTGCTGCCGAAAATCCCAAGATAAAAGGCAGAAAATAAAAGAGTGCATCTCCAAACGCATTAAAAATCTGATAGGTCTGTGATTGGGAATTGACCAATTTAGTGGCTACCATCAGTGCCAGCAGTGCTTTAATCATACCAGAGCCGGCTAAAGCAGGAATGACAGGCTGAAAAATATCGGTTAATGTACCGAAAAACATAGCAAGAATTCCCTTTTTTGCACCATCATCCTGAATGGAAGCCGTGTCCCCAAAGTTTCCCAGTT
Source organism: uncultured Lachnospiraceae bacterium (assembly GCA_910585255.1). Taxonomy (GTDB): domain Bacteria; phylum Bacillota; class Clostridia; order Lachnospirales; family Lachnospiraceae; genus MGBC114844. The sequence goes on along the minus strand of CAJUEI010000007.1, from coordinate 31,252 downwards.
TTTTTACTTCCTGACATACCGAGCCGACTTCTGTACCGATTACAACCTGAAACTGACCGTTTTTTGTTACAACACCTTGTACTCCCTTTAAATTTTTTAATCCTTCTATATCTGCTTTTTTAAGATCTTTTAATTTAAAACGCAGGCGTGTCATACAGTTTGTTACACTTGCAATATTACCTGCACCACCAACTTTTGCAACGATATCAGAAGCGAGTTTTTTATAATCCATAATCTACCTCCTAGTGAATAAAATAATAATATAATCATAGGAGCCTATGCTCCTGCAGTAAGCAGAAGCTCCTGAGATATTAAAAGAAAAGATTAAGACTGCATGGTAATTCTGCGGATATGGACTGCCAGATAACAGACTTCATCTTCTGTAATAGCAAGCTGGTAGTCATTCCAAATAAGTTTTGCAATTTTTTCTGCACATGCATAGGCTTCTGGATAGGATTTTCCAATTAGATCCCGCAATCCAGATTCTGGATCGTCTAACATTTTATCTGTAAAAAGCCGACTGGCAAAAAATTTTAAATGTGTAATAAAACGAACATAGTGTACGGATTCTTCATCAAAATTCATATGGTATTGATAGCGGATTAAATTAATGGCTTTATGAATTAATTCTGTCATTTTCATAGTATCCTGCATATTTTTTGTGTCATATTCGGCATTAACAATATGCATGGCAATTGTTCCGGCTTCGTCTTGCGGAAGCTGATATCCCACTTTTTCCTGCAGTAATTCTAAGGCATAGAGTCCTACCTCATATTCTTGAGGATAAAAGTGGATAATCTCCCAGAGCAGAATATTTTTAAAGGCAATCCCTTGTTTTAGTCTGGTAACGGCAAAATTAACATGATCGATTAGGTTTAAATAGATACTTTCATCCAGGGATTTTCCCAGAACGTTTTCGGCACGTTTAATAATCTGGCTTGTAATCTCCATATAAATTTCCGGTGTCTGAGCTAGTAGTGCATATAATTTGCCTGAAATATTTTTAGACTTTAAATAATATTCTTTTTCGATTTTTGCCGGATCTACAGAATTCCCTTTTTTCATTTGGAATCCAATCCCTTTTCCGGTTAGAATTCGTTCCTGATGACGCTCATTTATGGCGACAATTACGTTATTATTAATTACATTGATCACTCTAAATTTATTTCCATTCATCGCTTTTCCTCATAATTAACCGTTTTTTATACAACAAAATGACCTAACATTATATAGAAACAAAAACTTTTTGTTCCTATATAATGCTAGGTCTTGCCTGCCGCCAGTTACAATCCTAACTCTATCATTCGTTTAGTTCAAAAATAGTATAACATTTTTTAAAATGGCTGTCAACTATTTCATCTCTTTTTTTCCAAAACGTGTTACTGCTATTATGAGCATCAGAATAAAAGTTAGAACCGCACATGGCAGAAACGGAAATAAGCGGAAACCAATATGGCTATTCTTTGATGTAAAATCATGCAGAAAACAGGAAACCATATAACCGCTGTAACAATAAGGATAAAGAATCCAAAGCGGTGTATTTGCTACTAATACACTGAAAATAACAAGGAGCAGATTAAAACCAATAGATAACAGCGGTTTTTCAAATAATACCATAATTGCCCATATTGCAGCCAAACTAGGAAACATGGTAAAAAACAGAGCAGTACACCACTTTAACCTCATCAAGGAAGTCCCACGCTTCTAAGCCGCCAAGGCGAAAGCGGCGGGTTGGGACTTCCTTGATGAAGTTAAAACTTTTATATCTAAAACTAAGAAAGCGAAGAAAACAGCGGATCAGCAGCAGATAAAGCAGGAAAGAGATTCCAGATTTCCCCTGCAGGAAGATGGGAAAACCGCATTGCTTTTTTTGTTTTAGGATGAAAAAATTCCAAACAATAAGAATATAGTCCAATACCGGAATACGTTCTTAAAGACAAAAAAGAAGCAGGATCACTATATTTTGAATCCCCATACAGCGGACATCCTATATGAGAAAACTGAACACGGATCTGATGATGCCGCCCTGTTTTCAATAAAATATCAGCCAAATCCAAGTTCCATGATACGGCTTGATTTTCCTGCTGAAATAAAATCTGATCAATAACCTGATAAGACAGCTCCGCCTTTTTCGCTTCTGGATAAGAAGCATCACAGATAAGGCTGCAGTTCTTCTTTTTATCATAGAATAAATAATCCGTTAAAACAGCAGAAGACTGCTTAGGAGGGCTGCAAAGGACAGCAAAATACCGTTTTTTAATCTGATGTTCAGCAATTTGCCTGCTTAAAGCCGAAGCAGCGGATTTCGTTTTTGCATAAACCATAACACCGCCCACTGGTTTATCCAAACGGTGTATTACTCCCAAATAAGGAACGCCTTTTTGTTTATTTTGTTTTGCCAAATGCTGTCTTAACCGATCCGTTAATGCAGGCTGCATCCCCCGTTCATCTTGAGAAGCAATCCCTGCAGGTTTGATACAGACAATCAACTCTGTATCTTCATATAAAATAGTATCTAAAATAGTATCCATCAATAAAATCCTTTCTATCCATCAATAAAGTTCCTTCTAAACATCAAAATCATATAAATATTAAATCTTAAGTATAAAATCTAATTTTTATTAATAAAAAATTTTAAAAACAGAAATAAACAGACAGAATCCACTATCATATTAGCGTAGAAAAAGAAAGAATACAAGAGAAAAAGCTACTTGACAAAGCAAATATTCTGGATTATTATGAGAAAATAAAATTGACGTTGAAGAGGGATAGTACAAAATTGGAATGTTTTCAGAGAAAGAATCATTTGCTGTGAGATTCTAACAGAAAGAGTTTGGAACCTGCCTTGGAGTCCTATATGAAAATATAGCGTATATCCGGCGTTAGCGGATTAAAAAAGAGAATGAAAATCCTTTTAGTAGGTATTCATTAAATAGGGTGGTACCGCCGAGCTTTCGGTCCCTGTAATAGACTGCAGAGATTGAAGGCCTTTTTATTTTTAGCAGGTTTTATTTCAAAAAAACGGAAAGGAAAGAAAAAATTATGGCACAAGAAAAGAAATTAGTAGAAGCAATTACTTCTATGGAAGAGGATTTTGCTCAGTGGTATACGGATGTCGTAAAAAAAGCAGAGCTAATCGATTATTCCAGTATTCGGGGATGTATGATTTTAAGACCAAACGGCTATGCCATTTGGGAAAATATTCAAAAACAGATGGATGCCAGGTTTAAGGAAACAGGAGTAGAAAATGTCTATATGCCGATGTTTATTCCAGAGAGCCTTCTGCAAAAGGAAAAAGATCATGTAGAAGGGTTTGCACCAGAAGTAGCATGGGTAACACATGGAGGCGGACAGCAGCTTCAGGAGCGGCTTTGTGTAAGACCGACTTCCGAAACACTGTTTTGTGATTTATACGCTAATATTGTACATTCCTATCGGGATTTGCCAAAGTTATATAATCAGTGGTGTTCCGTTGTCCGTTGGGAAAAAACAACCAGACCATTTTTACGCAGCATGGAGTTTTTATGGCAGGAAGGACATACGGCACATGCCACTGCAGAAGAAGCAGAAGAGAGAACCAAGCAGATGTTAAATGTCTATGCTGATTTTTGCGAGGAAGTATTAGCAATTCCAATGATAAAAGGGCGAAAGACAGATAAAGAAAAATTTGCCGGAGCAGAAGCAACCTATACCATCGAAGCAATGATGCATGATGGAAAAGCATTACAGTCTGGAACCAGCCATAATTTTGGAGATGGATTTGCAAAAGCCTTTGGAATTCAATATACAGATAAAGACAATCAATTAAAATATGTACATCAAACTTCCTGGGGAATGTCTACCCGTATTATTGGTGCAATTATTATGGTACATGGAGATAACAGCGGATTGGTACTGCCGCCGAAAATTGCACCGACACAGGTAATGGTTATTCCGATTGCACAGCATAAAGAAGGAGTATTAGAGAAAGCATATCAGCTTCGGGATCGATTGGCAGCAGGGTATCGGGTAAAAGTAGATGATACAGATAAGAGTCCGGGATGGAAATTCAGTGAACAAGAGATGAGAGGGATTCCGCTTCGAATTGAGATTGGACCAAAGGATATAGAAGCAAATCAGGCAGTAGCTGTGCGAAGAGATACAAGAGAAAAGATAGTAGTATCTTTAGAGGAATTAGAGGGTAAAGTCGGAGAAATTTTGGAAACCATGCAGGCGGAAATGTTAGAGCGAGCAAGAGCACATCGGGATGCACATACTACTACAGCAAAGACATATGAAGAGTTTCAGGATGCGATTGCAAATAAGCCGGGATTTGTAAAAGCTATGTGGTGCGGAGACGAGAGCTGTGAAAATAAAATTAAAGAAGATACTACGGCTACCTCCAGATGTATGCCATTTGAGCAGGAAAGAATTGCAGAGACATGTGTATGCTGCGGAAAACCGGCTAAAGTAATGGTTTATTGGGGGAAAGCATATTAGATAGATGGTGTAAAATTTTATTGGTGGAGGGGAGGACGCTAGAGTGGGAAAGCAATTCCTTGTGGCTGTTCCGCTCTCCAAAAAGTAAGAAAGTCTAATGCTTCTGAATGAACGTTCAGCCAGCCGGACGGACCGGGGTGCAATTCGCCCGTGCAGCGGGCTAAACACACCCCTTTTTTGTCATCTGTCGATGACAAAAATCCTAGGGATCGACAGAAGCATAAGACTTTCTAACTTTTCTCCGAAGTCACAGCCACAAGGAATTGCTTTCCCACTCTAGCTGTTTTTCTCTGCCTGTAAATTTTTGGTTGATTCATTTATCCATAGAGGGAAAAAGAAACATAAATTGTGAAATAATACAATAAAATTTTGGGTAGCACGGCATAAAAATGAGAGGAAAAAGAAACGTAGATTGCGGGACAATATAGCCAGAGTGCATTAGGAGTATGCTGTGACTTCGGAGGGAAGCTAGAAGCTCTTAGACTTCTGCCGATCTTTAGGATTTTTGTCATCGGCAGATGACAAAAAAGGGGTGTGTTTAGCCCGCTGTACGGGCGAATTGCACCCCGGTCCGTCCGGCTGGCTGAACGCTCATTCAGAAGTCTTAGAGCTTCTGCTTTCTGGAGAGCGGAACAGCATACTCCTAATGTACTCTGGCGTCCCCTTTGGGAAATTATTAAGGTCTGTAGTTTGGAGTGAATAGGGAAGAGAATGGGAGATGAAAAAATGGTTCAAATTAAACTGCCAAAGGATGTTACATGGATAATAGAAGAGTTAAGAAAAGCAGGATATGAGGCTTACGCTGTAGGGGGGTGTGTGCGGGATACGCTTCTAAATAGAATCCCGGGAGACTGGGACATTACAACATCGGCATCTCCATGGGAGGTAAAGAAATTATTTAGAAGAACAGTAGATACAGGACTGCAGCATGGAACAGTTACCGTTATGCTGCATCATACAGGATATGAAGTAACTACTTATCGAATTGATGGAAAATATGAAGACGGGCGTCATCCAAAGGAAGTGATATTTACAAAAAGTCTGTCAGAGGATTTAAAAAGGCGGGACTTTACGATTAACGCAATGGCGTATAATGAGGAAAGCGGGATTGTAGATAAATTTCATGGAATGTTGGATTTAGAGAGAAAGATCATCCGCTGTGTAGGAAATGCAGAAGAGCGTTTTGGTGAAGATGCATTAAGGATGCTTCGGGCAATACGATTTGCGGCACAGTTAGGGTTTACAATAGAGGAACAGACAGAAGCTGCTATCATAAAATTGGCAGAAACACTAAAAAAAGTAAGCCGAGAACGGATACAGATAGAGTTAAATAAATTATTGCTTTCTGTTTATCCTGAGTGGATAAAAGGAGTATATCAGACAGGACTTTCTCCTTATGCACTTCCGAATACAGAAGAATTTTTAAAAAAGGAAGTACAGGATAAAATTATTTTTATGCTGAGTGTTCTTCCGGCAAATCTTATTTTGCGGTGGGCAGGATTTTTATCATTTTGTGGGAAGGCGGAGGAAGCAGAAAACGTTTTAAGGGGATTGAAATTTGATAACCATACGATTCTTTTTGTTTCAAAGTTGGTGGAATATTTGCCGCAGGAAGCAGAACCAGAAGAGATAAAAATCCGCTGTGCCCTATATGAAATGGGGGAAGAGATTTATCAGTATTATCTAAAGTTAAAGCAGGCAGAAATTTTGGCAGAGCAAGAGATGCTTAGGCAAAAGGAGGAACAGGAACTAGAGAAGAGAAAAGAGTTAATGGAAAAGGGAGTGGTGGAAGAATTAGTAGTAGAAGAGACGGAAGGTATGAAACAGCAAAGGGAAAGGCAGAGAAGGTTAGAGGAGACAGAAGAGCTTTATCATAAAATTAAAGAGAGAGGGGATTGTATTTCTTTAAAGATGCTGGCAGTGACAGGAAAAGATTTAATGGAAGAGGGAATCCCGTCTGGGGAGAGAATAGGAAAACTGCTGAACCAAATGCTTTACCAGGTACTCTGTGATCCATCTGCGAATAAAAAGGAGATTTTATTGAAAAGCATAAGGGAGAGTGAACCTTAGAGGAGAAATTAAAAAATTTACACATAGTCTTTCACTGAAATTCATAAGATGAAAGGACAGGAAGTTCTGGTGCGGTTTGCGAAAGGACTTTCTAGAAAAAGTTTTATGGAGGGATAGCGGTGGGGAATGAGAAATTGACGGCTGTATATGAACAATATGACTTGCCGGTTACAAAAAGTATACGAACCAGAGGAGCCATCCTTTGTGAGACAGAGGAAGGGCTCAAACTGCTAAAGGAGTTTCGGGGTTCACTCGGGCGCCTGCAGTTTGAGGATCAAGTGCTTCAGTATCTTTCGGAAGAAGGTATTAGTACCGATACTTATGTAAAGAATAAAAATGGACAAATTTTAACATTGGATAGTGACGGAACCGGTTATATCTTGAAGAATTGGTTTGACGGAAGAGAGTGTGATGTAAAGAACGGACAGGAAATACTGGCGGCTGTAAGAAGTTTGGCAAAGCTTCATAAGGGACTGCTTCGCATTTCTTCTAAAATTGCTGGAAATTGGCCGCAGGAAGAAGAACCCGATCTAAGGGAAGAGCTCATTCATCATCAGAAAGAATTAAAGCGAGCCCGTTCATTTGTACGCAGCAGAAGAAAAAAGAGTGAATTTGAATATGCGATTCTAAAGCATTTTGAACATTTTTACATACAGGGAGAAAATGCATTGGATTTGCTGAAAAAATCGGATTATGAGCAGCGAAAGAAGGAAGCAAAAGAAAAGGGAATTCTTTGTCATGGGAATTATAATCAGCACAATATTATGGTTAGTATGCGGAAAATGAGTATTGTGAATTTTGAACATATGAACCATAATTTCCAAATTATGGATTTCTATCTGTTCTTAAGGAAAGTGATGGAGAAATGTAATTGGGAGCGGAGACTGGGTTTTTCTATGATGGAAGAATACGAAAGAGAAAGAAAGTTAGAAGAGGGAGAATGGGCAATTTTGTTTGCTATGCTGTCTTATCCTGAAAAATTCTGGAAGATTGTAAATCATTACTATAATGGCAATAAGGCTTGGATATCGCAGAAAGACGTGGATAAATTAACAAACGTGATTCGCCAGGAAGAAGAAAAGCAGCAATTTTTGTTAGAAATGCAGGTAAAACAAAAAGACTAAAAAGTAGACGTGGACATGAAAATGTGTTATAATTCCTAAAAGAGAATGAAATCTTTGATCTTTCGAAGAAACAGGGGCGGAGAGGGAATCGCAAAAGATAGGAGAAAGGGAACCAATGCAGATACAAGACAAGTCTATTTTTATAAGATTGGTAGCAGGGCTGTTGACAGTGGGACTGCTGCTGGGGATTGGCGGGTGTGCATCACTGCCTTTTATAGAAGCAGAGGAGACAACGACAGAATCTTTGGAAGAGACAAGTACAGAAAAGGATTATCTGACTATATCTGGTGTGGTTACTGCATTAGATACGGAGATAAAGAATATTACACTGCTTAATATTGATACCCGTGAAGTGACAACATTTGCCTATAGTACAAGTACATTGGTGCAGAATAAATACGGAGACGGGATTTCTATGGCACAGGTGCAGATAGGAGAAATTGTAGAATTAGAATATGATAGAAAGAATGGCAGAACGAAGGAAGTTAGTATTTCGCCGGATGCATGGGAATTAACACATATTACGCAATTTACAATGGATCGAACGAATAAGACGATACAGGCAGGATCGTATCTCTATCGGTATGACAGCAGTATTGCAATTGTCAGTGATGGAGTGTTGGTAGAGCCGATTGAGATCAGCGATCAGGATGAATTGACAATAAAGGGACGAGGAACAACAGCATATTCCATTGTAGTAACTAAGGGACATGGTTATGTCAGTCTGCAGAATGAAGAGTATTTTTTGGGGGGAATTCTGACGATTGGTAAGATAGCAAAGCCGATTACCAATAATATGTTGGTAGTAGTACCTGAAGGAGACTATACCTTAGAAGTACTACAGGGAAATGTAAAGGGGCAAAAGCAAATTCGGGTGGAAAAGAACCAGGAGCTGGAGGTGGATATTCGTTCCTTTGTAGAAGAGGCAAGACCCATTGGAACAGTGGATTTTAAGATTGAGCCGGAAAGTGCCCGTTTATATGTAAATGGAAAAGAAACAAATCATAAAGAGGTTGCAACATTTGACTATGGAACTTATGCAATTCGGGTAGAGGCAGATGGATATGAGCCGTTTGCGGAAAAATATCAGGTGGAAACTTCTTATCAGCAGAAGACCATTACATTGGAAGCAAAAGAAGAAGAAACTCCTTCTGAGAGCACATCAGAACCAGGAACGGTGGTTGTCACGCTTCCGGCGGAAGAGACAACTTCTAATAATCCTACGACACAGGCAGCAACTACAGAGACTCATACATCTTTTGATTCGGAGACGACAGTGGGTTCACCTTCTTCCGTTTCGTCAGGAGATGTTTCGGCATACAAGATACATATTATGGAGCCATTAAAGACAGAGGTTTATTTTGATGGTGATTATATCGGAACGGTTCCTGTTACCTTGACAAAAGTAAGCGGGGAACATACGATTATTCTTAAAAAAGACGGATATGTTACTAAAACATATACCGTTAATATAACCAGTGACCAGATTGATTCTTATTATAGTTTCCCGGCACTGGCAGAAAACTAATCAGGAGGTAGAAAGAACATGGACTACAAAGAGTTATACCAGGAGTGGTTGTCAAATCCATATTTTGATCAGGCAACCAAAGCAGAACTTGAGGCAATTAAAGAGGATGAGAACGAGATTAAAGAACGTTTCTATGCAGAGCTTGAGTTTGGTACAGCAGGATTAAGAGGAATTATCGGTGCTGGTACGAATCGGATGAATGTCTATACTGTCCGCAAAGCAACACAGGGACTTGCCAATTATATAGTAAAGGTTGGTGGAGAGAAAAAGGGAGTTGCTATTGCATTTGATTCTAGAAGAATGTCACCGGAATTCGCAGATGAAGCAGCACTTTGTCTGGCTGCAAACGGAATTAAAGCATATGTATTTGAAAGCCTTCGTCCTACACCAGAATTGTCTTTTGCAGTAAGAAAGCTCTCCTGTATTGCAGGTATTAATATTACGGCAAGCCACAACCCACCGGAGTATAACGGCTATAAAGTATATTGGGAAGATGGTGCACAAATTACACCTCCTCATGACAGCGGTATTATGGCTGAGGTAAAAGCAGTAACAGACTATAATACGGTAAAGACAATGGATAAGGAAGCAGCAAAGGAAGCTGGGCTTTATGAGATAATTGGTGCAGCGGTAGATGATGCTTATATTGCAGAATTAAAGAAACAGGTGCGGCATCTAGACTGTATTGAAAAGGTACAAAAGGAGATTAAGATTGTCTATACTCCACTGCATGGCACTGGAAATCTTCCAGCAAGAAGAATTTTAAAAGAGCTGGGCTTTGAAAATGTCTATGTCGTACCAGAACAGGAACTGCCGGACGGAGAATTCCCTACCGTAAGTTATCCAAATCCAGAGGCAGCAGAAGCATTTGAACTTGCTTTAAAACTGGCAAAGGAAAAGGATGCTGATTTGGTGCTTGCAACGGATCCAGATGCTGACCGCTTAGGGGTATATGTAAAAGATACCAAGAGCGGGGAGTATATTACACTGACCGGAAATATGTCAGGATGTCTGCTTGCTGATTATGAAATTGGACAGATTAAGGAACTTCAGGGACTTCCAGAGGACGGTGCATTGATTAAGACCATTGTTACCACCAATATGGCAGATGCCATTGCAAGATATTATGGAGTGAAGTTAATTGAAGTATTGACAGGCTTTAAATTTATCGGACAGCAGATTTTAGGGTTTGAAAACAGCGGAAAGGGTACGTATCTGTTTGGATTTGAAGAGAGTTATGGTTGTTTAATCGGAACACATGCTAGAGATAAAGATGCGATTGTTGCTACAATGGCACTTTGTGAAGCGGCTGCTTATTATAAGACAAAAAATATGACATTATGGGATGCTATGATTGCAATGTATGATCGCTATGGTTATTATAAGGATGATGTAAAGTCTATTACATTAAAGGGAATTGAAGGACTTCAGAAGATTCAAGATATTATGAATACATTGCGTGAAAATACACCTGTAGAAGTTGGAGGATATAAAGTATTGTCTGCAAGAGATTATAAGAAAGATATTATCCGCAATATGGAAACAGGTGAAACGACAGCTACAGGTTTACCGAATTCAAATGTATTATATTATGATTTGGAAGATGATGCATGGCTGTGTGTAAGACCATCCGGGACAGAGCCGAAGGTGAAGTTTTACTATGGGATCAAAGGGACTTCTCTGGAAAATGCAAATGAAAAATCAGCAGCACTTGGAAAAGAAGTTTTGGATATGATTAATAAGATGCTGTAAAAGGACGGATAAAAAAGGATGGCTTCTGGTTTCTGCAAAAGGAAACTGGAAGCTGTTTTATGTGATGGCTAACGGAGAAAGCAGAGGGAAAAGGAGAAAAAAATGGAAAAAATTGACTTAGAATATGTATGGAAAGATAGGAAACGTACCTTGTTTGGCTTGCCGCTTTCCTTTACAGTCTATCGTCTGACCGAAGACAGGTTTTTTACGCAGAGCGGAATTTTAAATTTAAAAGAGGAAGAAGTGCGTCTCTATCGAATTATGGATATTACGTTAAAAAGGAGCTTTGGACAGAGAATATTTAATCTTGGCACGATTCATTGCTGTTCCTCTGATAAAACATCACCGGAGTTTGATATAAAATCGATTAAAAACCCTATGCAGGTAAAAGAGATGCTGTCACGTATGATAGAACAGGAACGAGAAAAGAAGAATATATCTGGACGAGAATATATAGGAGCATCTGACGGAGAAGAAGAAGACTGATTGATTAAAAATTTATAAAGGAAAACAAGAAATAGAATACAATGCAGTAGGAAACGTAAGAAATAGGGAGAACATTTGTATATGAAAGAGGAGAGACAATTAGTATTTACAAATGAAAAGTGCATTGGATGTAATAAATGCATTAGCACTTGCAGTTGTATGGGGGCTTGTATTTCCCGTGAAGTAGATGGGAAGAATAGGATTGATGTAGATGAAGATCGCTGTGTGGCATGCGGAGCTTGTTTTGATGTGTGTGAGCATGAGGCAAGAGAGTATAATGATGATACAGAACAATTCTTTGCCGATCTGGCAAAAGGAGAAAAAATATCTTTACTTGTTGCACCCGCTTTTAAGGCAAATTATTCGGGAGAATATGAATCGGTATTAGGCGGTCTAAAAAAACTTGGAGTAAATCGAATTATCAGTGTATCTTTTGGAGCCGATATTACTACTTGGGGCTATTTAAATTATATTACAAAGTACCAGTTTCAGGGAGGAATATCACAGCCTTGTCCTGCAGTAGTAGGTTATATTGAGCGGTATGCACCGGAACTTCTTCCTAAATTGTTTCCGGTTCAAAGTCCGATGATGTGTGCAGCGATTTATGCCAGAAAAGAGATGGGAATTCAGGATAAATTCGCATTTATCAGTCCCTGTATTGCAAAAAAGATGGAGATGGAAGAACCAGAAAATCGGGGAATGATTCAGTATAATGTAACATTTGAACATTTGATGAAGTATGTAAAAGAACATCATATATCAGGAACTCTCTGTTCTGATGAAGTAGAGTATGGATTGGGATCGATCTATCCGGTACCTGGCGGATTAAAAGAAAATGTATATTGGTTTTTAGGGGAGAGCGTTTTTATCCGTCAGATTGAGGGAGAACAACATTTATACGAATATCTGGAAAAGAATAAGGAAAAGATTGTAAAAGGACAAACGCCTTATTTGTTTATTGATGCTTTAAACTGTGCAGATGGCTGTCTCTGTGGAACAGCAACAAATCCAGAATTAGCAAAGACAGATTATGCATTATATCAGCTTTTAAAGATTCGGGAAGCATCTAAGAAAAATAACCTTCGGAGTGCATGGTCAAAGAGAATGACGCCAAAGCAGCGTTTGAGAAGTCTAAATCGGCAGTTTTCTAAATTAAATTTAAAAGATTATCTAAGAACATATCAGGATTTATCGAAAAAATGCAGTTATAGAATTCCTTCTGAATCGGAGTTAAAAGAGATTTTTTATAGTATGGGAAAGAATACTCAGGAGGAGCAGCATATCAATTGTTCCTGCTGCGGATATAAAACCTGTGTAGAGATGGCAACCGCAATTTACAATGGCTTTAATAAAAAAGAGAATTGCATCTATTATATGAAGCATGAAGTAGAAGTAGAGCGGGAACATGCCGTTGCACTGGCAAAAGAGATTGAAAAGGAAAAGAATGAGGAACAGCAGAGAGAACAGGCCATTATTCAGACCGTAAATGAAATTAATCAACAGTTTGTCGCTTTACATCGGGCAGTAGACGATATGGCGGCGGGAAACAGCAGTAATGCACAAGAGAGCTCTGAAATATCTGCAGATATGCATCAAATTTCCAGTTTCTGTGACGAGCTTAATCGGGCAATGACAGAGATTCATGAATTGCTTTCAGAACTTTCGCAAAACAATGCAGCAGTTGTTTCCATCGCTTCCCAGACCAATCTTTTAGCATTAAATGCAAGCATAGAAGCGGCACGTGCCGGTGAAGCAGGGCGGGGATTTGCTGTAGTAGCAAATGAAATTAATCATTTGGCTTCTAATTCAAGGGATACTGCTACCCGAAGCAATAAGAGTCAGGAACGAATATTAGATTCAATTGGAGAAATCTTAAAAGACACTGTTCAGCTAATGGAAACAATAGGAAATATTAATACCAGAATTGAAAATTTGGCAGCAGCTACAGAAGAGATTGCTGCTTCAGCAGATCTTATCTTATCTACAGCCGGAATAGTAAAAAGACAACTGGCAGAGTTAGTAGATGAAAATTAAAGATTTAGATAAATAAGAGGAAACATGAATAAAAGATGGATAAAATCCGTTTAGAATAAACTAGAAAGGAAAATCATAGTTTATCTAAGCGGATTTTTAATATAAATGAAATATATTACAGTATAAATTTAACCTCATCAAGGAAGTCCCTCGCTTCTAAGCCGTCAAGGCGAAAGCGGTGGGTTGGGACTTCTTTGATGAGGTTATGAGCAAGTAGCGAAGTAGATTGCGAATATCCGATTTGACTAGATAACAGTATTAACAAGTGGATAAAGAAAAGTGAAATAATTTAAAATAAGACAATAAAAAATAATAAAAAAACTGTATCGATAGTACTAAATTTTCTAAATAAATTACCGATATATAAAGTAACAAAAGGAAAGAATTGGAAATCATAAACAAGTAAGGAGGCGATGTAATATGTTGAACCGAATTTCTAGTATTAGAACAATTGAACGAGTAAATCGAATAGGTCCGATGAATAAACAGATGTCTAGACAGGATTCCTTTCAAAAAGCAAGAGAAGAACAGGAGATTAGTTTTTCGGAAACAATGAAAGAAGCTTGCAAGCATAACGAAGATGTGCTGTCCCGATCGATGGAGAATAAAGTAAATTTTTATGGCAGCGATGCACAAGCAGTTTATTATACTATGGCAATGAGCAGAAGTTTTAAGGCTTAAAGAACAAATCGATAGGATAGAAATTTAGATAGGAGAAAAATTAATATGGAAGAACAGTAATACCAGCCAGATAGAAGACGATTTCTGGCTGGATTTTTTATGTACACAGGCGTCCAAAGAAAACAGGTCAGCAGGACTGACGGACGCTCAGTGCAGCAAGTAGGGGAAGTAACCTTTTCTACTCGATGAATGATTCTTATTGGATCGGCATAGAGGCAACATAGAGGTACATCATAATAAAGTGACAGGCACTCCCTCCCATTACAAATAGATGAAAAATTTCATGGGAGCCGAAATTTTTATGTTTGGAATTAAAAAGCGGCAGTTTTAAGGCATAGATAACTCCTCCGATTGTATAGATAATTCCTCCAATTAATAACAAAAGAAATGCTTTCACTGGAAGGGCATTTATAATCTGAGTAAAAGCTAAAACACAGACCCAGCCCATAGCAATATAGAGAGCACTGGAAAACCATTTTGGACAGTTAATCCAAAAACACTTTAGGACAATTCCGAAAAGTGCAATTCCCCAAACTAGGAGACATAAGGAAATGCCGATTTTTCCCCGTAAGACAATTAAACAGATTGGAGTATAGCTTCCTGCTATCAGAACGAATATCATAAGATGATCGATCTTTTTTAAAAGCCGATTGATCTTTTCGGAGATATCTAAAGTATGGTATAGAGTACTTGCAGCATATAATAGGATCATACTGGTTATAAAAACAGCAAGCGAGATAACATGAATTTTGTCAGGTTCTCTGCTGGCTTTGATTAAAAGCGGGGTAGCAGCAAGGATTGCCATCATCATACCTATAAAATGAGTAATTGCACTGCCTGGGTCTTTGATTTTTTTATTCATAGTGTTTCTCCTTATGATGTTTTGATATATTTATATTTCTATATGTAGTTTTTAAAACTATGTTAAGTATATGCCTATATTACAATAGATATTCCTAAAAATCAATAGGAAATTTAAAATATTTCGGGTTGTTAGATTTTGAGGGGATTTTTAATTTTTTGTAAGGTTGGACTGGAAGATGCGGATAAAGTGTGGTAAGATAAGAGCGGATTTTATATTGTTGATTTAATTAGTGGGGAAGAGGACGCTAGAGTTTGGAAGCGGCACCTCACTGCTGTTCCGGTCTCCAAAAAGTAAGAAAATCTAAGGCTTCTGAATTAATGTGTATCCAGCCGGACGGATCGGGGTGCAATTCGCCCGTGCAGCGGGCTAAACACACCCCTTTTTCGGTCACAAGTGCCCGAAAATCCTAGCGGATCGACAGAAGCCTAAGACTTTCTAACTTTTTTTCGAAGTCACCGCAGTGAGGTGCCGCTTCCAAATTCTAGCTGTTTTTTTCCTGCCGGCAGATCTGTTTTGTATCCATTCGCCTGATTGGAAAACAAAATTTTAAGTAGTAAAATTCTTTTTATTTGTAGTATATTTTGTTTTTAGTATGTTTTATAATTTATTTATAAATCAACTCCCTTTTATCTTTCGTGCTGATGGATAGAAACGTCAGCAATCTCACAAATCGTAGCTGGAAACGAATCATGCCTAGTGCTATAATCAAAGCAGCAAATCGGGATTTTCTGAGATTTGATTGTGACAATCGAAGGGGAAAATGACAATATGGCGAAATATGAAATAGACAGCGAATTGACAAAACTGGTGAAACAAAAGGCACCATCCAATATATACTTATATCCTATTGTGAACATGGCAATGAAATTATCTACATGTGCATCAGATGATAAAGTTATCGTAAAAAAGTATGTAACCCCTGGATATAAGAACGGAAAACTATCTACTTTTGTTATTGAACCAAACAGAAGCAGTGGTATTCTTCCGTGTATTGTATTTTACCATGGTGGAGGATTTTTACTAAAGGCATCAAGGGCACACTACCAGATTGCAAAATGGTATGCGGAAATGGCAAAATGCAAGGTGGTTTTTACAGATTACAGATTATTACCTAAAAATAAATATCCTGTTCCTGTTGAAGACTGCTATTGCACGTATAAGTGGATACTTAATTGTGCTGATATGTTAGAAATCAATAAGGATAAAATAATTGTGACAGGCGATAGTGCCGGAGGAAATCTTGCTGCTGCAGTTACGCTGATGCTATGGGATAGGATTCGGATTTCACCTTTGGGGGCAATGCTGATATATCCTGCTACAGATAGGCGGATGATAACAGAATCTATGAAGAAATTTACAGATACGCCTGTTTGGGATGCAACATTAACAAAAATGTTCTGGAAGGCGTATTTAGGAAATCAAGAAACGAAACAAATTCAATATGCGTCACCTATAGAAGCAGAATCATTGGAATATTTTCCAAATGTATATATGGAAGTGGCTGAGTTCGACTACTTACGGGACGAAGAATAAACAGAAATAGAAAATAAAGATAGTTAATATTTAGAAGATATATTTGCGGATAAGAAAAAAATATATTGTGGAAGAGACAGCTAGGGTTGGAAAGGGATTGCTTAACGCAGTGACTTCGGAGAAAAGTTAGAAGCTCTTAGACTTCTGTCGATTCACTAGGATTTTTTGCCATTCCCGAATGGCAAAAAAAGGGGTGTGTTTAGCCCGCTGTACGGGCGAATTGCACCCCGATCCGTCCGGTTGGAAATATGTAAATTCAGAAGTTTTAGAGCTTCTTACTTTTCGGAGAGCGGAACTGCGTTAAGCAATCCCTTTCCAACTCTGGCGTCCCCTCTGACCCACCGTCCCGGTCTCACCTCTTCCTTATTTTATACCCTACCCCTTCTCATATTTTCTAGACTATAACTATAAACAGTAAAGGGAAACATTGTAAATTTAAAAAGCGAGGCTATCTATGGAAGAACGATGCAGAGATATTGAACGAAGTATTATTAAGACTTATCGCAAGTCTATTTGGAGAAAATTTGTAAAAGGAATACAGGAATATGATCTTTTACAGGAACATGATAAAGTAGCTGTCTGTATTTCCGGCGGAAAAGACTCTATGCTGATGGCGAAATTATTTCAGGAGCTGCAAAGACATGGAAAGTTTGATTTTGAACTGGTTTTTTTAGTAATGGATCCGGGATATAACTTAGAAAATCGAAAACGTATTGAAGAAAATGCCAGTCTTTTAAATGTTCCGATTCATATTTTTGAAACAACGATTTTTAATTCTGTTGTAAATATTACACAAAATCCCTGTTATCTCTGTGCCCGTATGAGAAGAGGATATTTGTATAAAAATGCACAGGAGTTAGGATGTAATAAAATTGCATTAGGGCATCATTTTGATGATGTAATTGAGACAATTTTAATGGGAATGACCTATGGCGGTCAGATGCAGACTATGATGCCAAAACTGCACAGTACTAATTTTAAGGGAATGGAATTAATTCGTCCAATGTATCTGGTACGGGAAGAGGATATTATAAAGTGGGCAAACACAAATAATCTGCACTTTATTCAGTGTGCCTGCCGATTTACAGAAGCCTGTGCTTATGAGGATAAAGAAGGCTTGTCCAAACGCAAAGAGACAAAGGAATTGATCCGGCAGCTTCATCAGATTAATCCCAATGTGGAAATGAATATTTTCCGAAGTGCAGAAAATGTGAATTTAAATACCTTAATTGCCTATAAACAGGATGGTATCGTACATCATTTTTTGGATAATTATAACCAAGATAGAGGAAAATAGTTGACTTTTATCCAGAGGATATGATACACTATTTTCTGTAGCGTTTTGTCCAAAGTGTGATTATTATTTTCATAGGAATAAAAATATACGCTCTTACCCGATTGGTAAAAGGGCGTTTTTTTTGCGGTTTAGAAATGACAACAGGACAGGTAAGAAATGCTTGGAACCGATTAGAGAAGGAAGGCCAAAAGAATGGAAACAGTTAGATTTGATGAATTAAATATTGCAGAACCAATTTTACGTGCAATTACGGATATGGGATTTGAGGAAGCAACGCCGATTCAGGTAAAAGCAATTCCGATTGAGATGACCGGGGTAGATGTACTAGGACAGGCACAGACAGGAACCGGCAAAACGGCAGCTTTTGCAATTCCGCTTTTACAAAAGATTAATCCAAAGGAGAAAAAACTGCAGTCGTTAGTATTATGTCCAACGAGAGAATTGGCGATTCAGGTTGCAGACGAGATTCGGCATTTGGCAAAATATCTGCATGGAGTAAAAGTACTTCCGATTTATGGAGGACAGGATATTGTAAAGCAGATTCGTTCGTTAAAAGCCGGAACGCAGATTATGATTGGAACCCCCGGACGGGTTATGGATCATATGCGGAGAAAGACGATTAAATTGGATCAGATACATACGGTAATTCTAGATGAAGCAGATGAAATGCTGAATATGGGATTTCGTGAAGATATTGAGACAATTTTAAAGGATGTGCCGAAGGAGAGACAGACCATTTTGTTTTCCGCAACGATGCCAAAGCCGATTTTAGAGATTGCAGGAGAATATCAAAAGGATGCCCAGCTGATTAAAGTAGTGAAAAAGGAATTGACAGTAGCAAATATTGAACAGTATTATTATGAAGTAAAACAGAAGAATAAAGATGAAGTATTATCCCGGCTGTTAGATATTTATAATCCTAAGCTGTCATTGGTGTTTTGCAATACGAAGCGGAAAGTGGATGAATTAGTAGAAGTGCTGCAAAACAGAGGTTATTTTGCAGAGGGACTGCATGGCGATCTAAAGCAGTCTCAAAGAGATCGGGTTATGAATGGATTTCGAAATGGGAAGACAGAGATTTTAGTTGCCACTGATGTAGCGGCAAGGGGGATCGATGTGGATGATGTAGAGGCAGTATTTAATTATGATTTGCCGCAGGATGACGAGTACTATGTGCATCGGATTGGACGAACCGGGCGTGCTGGACGAACCGGAATGGCATTTTCTTTTGTGGTGGGGAAAGAGGCTTATAAGCTGCGTGATATTATGAAATATTGTAAGACAAAGATTGTACTGCAGCGGATTCCTTCCTTAAATGATGTAGTAAATACGAAGTATGATAAGATTATGGATCGGGTTCGAAATATGGTGCAGGAGGAAGATTTGACTTCTGCGGTAGAGATGCTGGAAAAACGTTTGAATGAAGAGGACTTTACAGCTCTTGATATGGCAGCGGCACTTTTTAAGATGGCATTGGGAACAGAAAATGCGGACGGGTATGATGCAGTTGGAGAGTATTTTGATTTTGGAGATACTGGAGCAGAAGAAGGGATGGTGCGGTTATTTATTAATATTGGGAAGAAACAAAATGTTCGTCCTGGGGATATTTTGGGGGCCATTACCGGAGAGACCGGAATTCCGGGCAGATTGGTGGGAACGATAGATATGTATGATCGCTATACTTTTGTGGAAGTGCCAAGAGAACATGCAAGGGATGTATTACAGGCTATGCAGGATGCAAAGATTAAAGGAAAGGTAATTAATATTGAGCCGGCAAATCGGAAATAGAAGATAGTAAAAAAAATAGAAGATAGTAAAAATAAAAAGGATTCTATCACAAAGAGTTACGATGGAATCCTTTTATGGATGCGGCAGTGTGATAGGGAATAACAGGTTACTTTTTTCTTTTCCCAAATAGACCTCTTTTCCTTTTCGCTGGTTTTTCATGGGCAGAAAATTCATTGGTTGCAGCTAGTTCCATTCGCTCTTTTTGTACAGCACGAATGGTTTCATCTAATTTTTTAAAACGTGTTTCCTCCCGTTCTTCATTGGTGCGAATTAGATAGTCTACTTGCTTTAAAACGGTATTGCTGATTCGTTCTTCAATATTTTGTTCTAACTCCTGGTTGTTTTGTCTTACTGCATTGGCTATAATTTCGGTAAGAATAATTTGAAATTGCTGGATTCGTTCTTCGCTGGTGGTATGTACAACAGGAGTGACAGATGAAGCTTGAGAAGGAGAGGGAGTTTCTTGTGCAGAAAGGATGGCATTTGAGGAATTTTCTAAAAGATGTTCCTCTTCTAGAACTTTGCTGTTTAATTCATCCTTTCTTTTTAGAACGACATCTAAGATATTGTCATCTGCATCTTGTAGATCCGGCAGAATCATTTTAATAGCTTTTAATTGAAATCCCTGTTCCTTTAAGTACTTAATATTCTTTAGGAGATTGATATTTTTATCGGTATAGTATCGATGACCCATTTCATTACGAGGGATTTCTAAGCTCAGTTCGTCTTCCCAGTATCGTAATACATGTGCTTCTACTTCAACTTGTTTTGAAGCATCTGAGATAATATATCGTTTTTCTGACATACGCGCCTCCTTGATCTGCTGTTCTTTTCCCGCTTGTCCCATTCGGTGAAGAGCAGAATATACTTCTTAACTCTATTTTAACATGAAAAGATTGGAATACAAGAAAAGCTAATCGTAAAAAAGCGACATTTTTTGATAAAAAAAGAAGCTATCTGCTAATAGATAAGCTTCTTTTTTCCTGCTTCGTTTAACTGTTAAAAATTAGAGTTCGATAGAACCTGTAGGACATGCTGCTGCACAAGCACCACATTCGATACAAGCATCTGCATTGATTTCGTATTTGCCGTCTCCCTGAGAAATAGCACCAACCGGACATTCGCTTTCACATGCACCACAAGATACACAACCATCGTTAATCTTATATGCCATTGTACAAATCCTCCTTTTTTTATAGTGTACATCTTTATCAGATATATAGGTATTTTAATACAAAATCGTAAAATATACAAGTAAAAAATAGTGGAAATGGAAGAATAATTTATAAGTCTGTTTTATAGCTTCCCTTCTGCCTTTAATTGTTCCCGTTTTTCATGAATGGCAGCGAGTACGATATGATTGGCTTTTTGTGCCTGTTCTTTTGTAAGTGCTTGAATTCCTTTTAGAGGGTATTCGATTCCCAGATTTTCATATTTTACAACTCCCATGGTGTGATAGGGAAGCACATCTAAGGCCTTAAGATTTCGAAGTTCTCCAAGGAAAAGCCCAAGTTGCCGAAGAGATGCGGCATTATCGGTAATGGTGGGTACTACCACATGGCGAACCCAGAGGGGGATATTCTTTCGATCCAAATAGCGTGCAAAGGCCAAAATCGGGGTATTGGGCTGTTTGCAGAGTTTAAGATGTTCTTCTGGATTGATATGCTTGATATCTAACATAACCAGATCCGTAACAGCAGTTAATCGATCAAATTTTTGGATTACTTCTGGGTTATTTTCCTGATAAGCAATGCCGGAGGTATCCAGACAGGTGTGAATTTGGCGTTTTTTTGCCTTTTCAAATAATTCGGTTAAAAAATCTATCTGCATAAGAGGTTCTCCGCCTGTTGCGGTAAGACCGCCTCCCGATAGAAAGGGGCGGTATCTTTCATAATCGGCAAGGATTTCTTCTGCGGATTTTTGCTCTCCGGTGTGAAGTGTCCAAGTATCTGGGTTATGACAATACAGACAACGCATAGGACAGCCTTGAAAAAAGACGACATAGCGGATGCCGGGACCGTCTACTGTGCCGAATGTTTCGATAGAGTGAATATAACCGTTCATAAAAACCTCCTAAATTTATATTGAGAAAAAAGGGACTGTGAAACAGCCCCTTTTTGTATGATATATACGAGAACAGGGGAAGATCATTCCCTGCTCAATGAATTAGATTGCTTGATGGAAGGTACGAGAGATTACTTCATCTTGCTGTTTTTTCGAAAGATTAATAAAGTTTACTGCATAACCAGATACTCGAATCGTAAGCTGCGGATATTTTTCCGGGTGTGCCTGTGCATCCAGCAGAGTATCTCTGTTTAGGACATTTACATTTAAGTGATGTCCTCCTTTTGTTGCATATCCATCTAACATTGCTACTAAATTATCGATTTGCTGTTCATTTACTGCCATTTTAATATTCTCCTTTTACTCTTGTTCTTGGTCAATTCCTTCGTGTAAAGTAGGAATTTGACATGCCATTGCTTTCGTATTACATTCGGAAAATTTTGCTTCCCGTATTTGTCGGGCCGGTTGGATCTGATTGACATCAATATTCATATGTCCTCCGCCCTTTGTCATAAAGTGATCTAATAGAGCGACAATATCTTCTTCTAGAAGTATCTGTTTGTTCTCCATAGAAATTCCTCTTTCTGCTGTAGACTACAGCGTGTCGTGATTGAGATCCAGATGATTGGTAAATATTTTATCGTCTTTTCCTAAAGCACCAGGGATAATAGAAAAGGTATTTGAAATTCCGTCTTCTGCATCCTGGAATGGAAGTTTTGCTACGGAAGCTAAAGAAGCCAGTGCTCCGTGGGAATCTCGCCCATGCATAGGGTTTGCACCAGGGGCAAATGCTTCTCCTTGTACTCTTCCGTCAGGGGTCGAACCAGTGTTGTTACCATAAGTAACATTAGAAGTAATGGTTAAAATAGAAGTAGTAGGAATTCCGTTTCGATAGGTAGTATGGCTTCGAATCATATTCATAAAGCGTTTTACGACTTCTACTGCAATTTCATCCACTCGGTCGTCATTGTTTCCGTATTTAGGGAAATCCCCTTCTATTTCATAATCCGTTACTACATTTTTAGCGATACCAATTACTTTTTTCTCTACCTTTGCTGTCTGCGGATCTTTTACCTTTTTTGTAATTTCCACATCACTTCGGATTACTTTTACTTTGGCATATTTAATAGCGGACAGAGAGTCTGCTACTACAGAAAGTCCTGCAATTCCAGTTGCAAAATACCGTTTTACTTCTTTATCATGCAGTGCCATCTGAAGCCGTTCATAACAATATTTATCATGCATATAGTGAATCACATTTAAGGTATTGACATAGACATCTGCTAACCATTCCATCATTTCCATATATTTTTCAAATACATCTTCATAGTCTAGATAATCTCCTTCTACTGGACGGAATTTTGGACCGACTTGTACACCAGTAATTTCATCTACCCCGCCGTTAATTGCATAGAGCAGACATTTGGCAAGATTTGCTCTGGCTCCGAAAAACTGCATTTCCTTTCCGACTCTCATAGAGGAGACACAGCAGGCAATGGCATAGTCATCTCCATGAGATACCCGCATTAAATCGTCATTTTCATATTGGACAGAAGATGTTTCAATAGAAACTTTTGCACAGAATTTTTTAAAATTATCTGGAAGCTGAGTGGACCATAAAACTGTGATATTTGGTTCTGGTGCGGTTCCTAAATTGTGCAGGGTATGCAGATAGCGGAACGAAGATTTTGTTACCAGAGGACGTCCGTCCATTCCAAGACCGCCGATCGATTCTGTTACCCAAGTAGGATCACCTGCAAATAGAGCATTGTATTCTGGAGTGCGTGCAAATTTTACTAACCGCAATTTCATAATAAAGTGATCGATAAATTCTTGAATTTCTACTTCTGTAAAAGTTCCATTCTTTAAATCCCGTTCTGCATAACAGTCGATAAAGGTAGAAGTACGTCCAAGCGACATAGCAGCTCCGTTTTGTTCTTTTACTGCTGCTAAATATCCAAAATAGAGTGCCTGAATGGCTTCCTGTACATTAGAAGCTGGTTTAGAAATATCTAATCCATAGATAACGGCTAACTGTTTTAATTCTTTTAAGGCTTTAATTTGTTCGGCTAACTCCTCCCGATCTCGAATGACATCTGGTGTCATAACGGTAGGGATGGTAGCTTTTTGTTCTTCTTTATCCTGAATTAATAGATCGACACCATATAGAGCAACACGGCGGTAATCCCCAATAATTCTTCCACGTCCGTATGCGTCTGGAAGCCCTGTAATAATATGGTTGGAGCGGCACTTTCTCATTTCCGGGGTATAGACATCAAATACACCGGCATTGTGTGTCTTTCGATGAGTAGTAAAAAATGCTTCGATTTCCGGATCGATCTCATATCCGTTTGTTGTCAGTGCAGCTTTTGCCATATTGATTCCGCCATAGGGCTGTAAAGAACGCTTAAAAGGTTTATCCGTTTGAAAACCCACAATTTTTTCTAAATCTTTATTGAGATAACCTGCTTTATGGGAGGTAATTGTAGAAGGAATTTTGGTATCCATATCCAGAACACCGCCAGCTTCTCTCTCCTGCTTGGATAGTTCTAGAACTTGCTCCCAAAGCATAGTGGTAGCTTTTGTAGGACCAGCCAGAAAGGTATCATCGCCAAAATAAGGTGTATAATTTTTCTGGATGAAATCTCTGACATCGATCTCTGTTTCCCATTTGCCACTAACGAAATCTTTCCATTCTGGTCTCATCTGTTTTTCCTCCTAAATTTGATAAGAGATAATTTATTTTTTGTTACGGCTTTTATTATATATGAATACTGTATACACGTCAAGGGATAGAATAAATTACCATGTTGAGCAGATAGAAGGAAAAAGGCAACTTTGTGTCAATACAAAGCTGCCTGATTATTAATTTTTTGTATTAAGATATTCATTTAGAACATCGACTAACTGATCGACATCAATTCCATGCACCATAGCTGCTTCTTCTAAAGATTCTCCCTGAGCAGACGGACAACCGATACAGTGCATTCCTGAATTCATTAAAATCGGTACCAGATTGGCATCTACCTGAATAATATCGGCAATAATCATGTCCTTCGTAATCTGTGTCATTGAAAAGCCCTCCTGATTGTATAATAATTTATAGGAAACGACTTAGGTCGCTTCTGTGTGCATCTATATATAGTAAACGGCAAATTATTTTGTCGTTTATTATATATTACTTTGTCTAGTATTATAGTATGTCTCCAAGAATTTGTAAAGCAGATACTTTAATAACAGGCAGATAGTGTTCCGTAAAAAATGCTTCCCGTTCTTTGGTAAAAGGAATTCGAATACCATATTCGGATATTGTATTGCAGATACGGTTAAAGTCGTTTATATTGTGTTCAGAACGCATTAATACTAAATAATAGGTATTGCTTTTTTCATCTTTATATAATGTATTTTCTCCAAAGTAGAGTTCCTTTAGCAAATAAGCAGAACGTTCTACTGATTTAAAATCAGGAAATGAGAAGATACGGGTATTTGCTGAGTAATCTTTTCCATTATTTTTTGTCTGAGGAGTTACATCCTCTGCAATATCAGACAGCCGCTGAAATCCACTTGAATCAATTTCTTCAGCAGGATGAAAGGAAGCATCCCCGAAATCATAGTCATAGTTTTCATATTGGTCAAAGTCGCCTTCTTCTTCTCCATCATAGAAAGGAGAAAAACGAGAAAAGCGGGTATCTAGTTCTTCTGGATCTTCTACCTTAGTAATAATAAGAACAATCGATTCTGAAGACATAGGTATTGCTTCTATCATAAGCGGAAGGTTATCTGCCTCGAAACCAAATTGATAAGACGCCTGCTGCATCATATCCCGAAATAAATCCTTTGCTTTTTCTGTTCCGTATGCGAGTTCACTGATTTTGATTTTCCTAGAGGCCAAATCATTTTTGTTCAATGTACAGCGAATTTGAGTATCACTGAGTTTTTCGATCTTCATGTTCATCACTCCCTGCTTTGCGGCGTTGCCTTAGTTTTGTCTTATTATACTCTAATTTCTGATGTCCGTAAAGACAAAATCACAATTTGTCGAAAAAATATCTTGCATATTTTAGAAAAGTATGCTATTATCTTTTCAGTAAGTGAAGTTCCTTATTACAGAGAAGTGTAATTGCTACACATTCATGTAAGAAAGGAGGATATTACGGTTGATAAGTTAAAGAGTAACGGCTTTCTGCACGACCAGCTTTTGTTTGGAAAGTATAGAGTAGAAGAACAGATTGGTAGTGGCGGTTTTAGCCGGGTATACCGCTGCAGTCATGTTACCATGGGTATTTCGGTAGCAGTCAAGCAGATGGAAATTTCAAATAGGACACAGTCAGTCATTCAAAATGAATCAGAAATTCTGAAAATTCTAAAACATCCTGGTATTCCCACTTTATATGATATCCAGAAGGATGAAAATTATTATTATCTTATTGAAGAATTTTTTGAAGGAGAGATTCTTTCCAGCTATATACAAGGACGGAATCTGGATTTGGAAAATATTGGCAAAATTATGATTTCTTTATTGGAAATTTTGGTTTATCTGCACAGTCTTCCTGCTCCTGTGCTGTATTTAGATTTACAGCCAGATAATATTATCATAAGGAATGGAGAGGCGGTATTGATAGATTTTGGAAATGCAGTAAAGAAAGACGGTCAGTATTTACAAAATTATTTTCATGGTACACTTGGCTATGCCGCACCCGAACAGTACTATGGAGAAGCGGCAGAACAGAGCGATATCTATGCAGCAGGAGCAATTTTATACTTTTTGTTTTATAAAAAGACGCCTGGAGGAACAGAGACAGAATTGCCGGAACAAACAAAAATTTCGCCTCTTTTAAAAGAATGGATGCAGCGTGCAATGAAACATCGAAAGGAAGAACGCTACCAGACGGCAGAAGAGATGAAACAGGCGGCAGAAACTCTGTTTCGAAAACAGACAGGCAGCAAGGAAATTTCACTTACTATTACATTTGCAGGCTCAATCCCAAGAATCGGCACCACTCATATTAGTCTGGCATTTGCAGAATATCTTGGAAAACAGGGACTTCAGGTTTTTTATCAAGAGGACAATGATTCAGGAACAATTCAAAGTATCTTAGATGCATATCAATTAAAGACTTCCTGCGGACTGATTCAATTTCCGCATTTTCAAGCATTTCCCTATTACAACCATATGATACAGGAACCCCAGATACCATATAATATAAAAATCAGGGATTTTGGTGTATTGACGGAAGAGAAAAAAGAAGAATATGAAAAAAGCGATGTCAGTATTCTGGTTCTGGGCATAAAGCCTTGGGAACAGAAAAGAATAGAGCTGCAGCAGAAGGCAGAACAGCAGATATGGCTGTATAATTTTTCCGATTCAAAGGAGTATCGAAAGATCTTAAAGAATCCAGAACAAAAAAACTGCTTTCGTGTGCCGATGTTTTTAGATTATCAGAAGCCGGATGAGACAGCAGAGCGATTTTTTTCGCAGCTTTATCAAAGTATTTCAGGAAAAAAGCAGCAAAGAGAAAGGTGGTGTTTTTGGAAAAAGTGGACTGGAAAACGCAGAAAACCAGAGAAACAATAGGAATCTGGGGAACTGAGTCCGGGTGTGGTTCCACACATCTGGCAGTTGCTCTTGCCTCTTATATTGCCGGACGGGAACGGATACATACTACGATAGCGGAGTGTAATACCAGTCAGGCATTTGCAAAATTAGAACAGGTATATGAGAGACAGAAGGAGGCAGGGGAAAACCAAGAGTTTTTTATCCGCGTAATTCGTTATAGAAAGCAGGTCAATATAAAAGAAATTCGGCAGATGCAGGTCTCTGGACAGGAGTGTTTGATTTTAGATTTTGGAAAAGCAGATTTCGCACAGTGGGAGTGCTTTTTAGGCTGTAAGATCTGTATTGTTGTCTGTTCCTTTAGAGAGTGGAAACTGCCGTCTTTTGAAGTATTTATGGAAGAAACAAAAGGACAGAAAGAACGAAAAAATTGGTGTTTTGTAGTACGAGACGGATTTCGGGAAGACAGAAAAGAGATGGAAAAGCGTTACCAGATTCCTATTAGACAGATGCCGGAAGAGCCAGATCCTTTTCGGATTCGAAGGGAGAATATAAAATTCTATGAATCATTGCTGCAGACAGGAAGAAGGTGAGTGATTGGCAGGAATACGACAGAGGAAAAAAAATCTGATTCTCGCCGGACTTGCCGGTGCATTGACAGCCGGACTGCCGCTTCTTGGAACTACGGTATTTTTCACTATGGAGAATGTAGCCGTCCGCCAGCAAGTAGAAGAATATCAAAGAAGAGAAGAGGGAACAGAACACGGCACGGTCTATATTCTAAATACAGAGAAAGAGCGAGGAGAGACTTTAGAACAGCAGGATATAACAGCAGTAGAAGTAAACGGACAATTATCCGATCTGAAGGCGGTTTCTGTAGAACAGATAATAGGCAGACAGGTGCGGGTTTCTGTAAAGAAAGGCGTTTTACTATCCGAAGAACTTCTTGCAGAAGAAGTGCTGCCTGCAGAAGATCAGAGAAGACTGGAGTTAAACTATATTCGAATTCCAGAGCAGTTAAATCAGGGAGAATTTATTGATATTCGGGTACATTTTGAAAACGGGGAAGATTATATTGTCACCGGAAAGAAGAAAGTACT
The DNA here is from genome assembly GCA_910585255.1 of uncultured Lachnospiraceae bacterium. Taxonomy (GTDB): domain Bacteria; phylum Bacillota; class Clostridia; order Lachnospirales; family Lachnospiraceae; genus MGBC114844. Next base: position 2,897 of record CAJUEI010000007.1, on the reverse strand, counting down.
CACTCTGCAGAGAGAAGAGGATTACGGAACAAGAGGTTTAATTGAAATTCAGGTATCAGAAGAAGAGATTCTAAAACTCGCCAGTGTAAAAGCAGATTATGACTGTTATGAAAATACGTTAGTATATGCCGTTATCTATGCAGATGAAGGACAGGCAGAGGCAAAAGATACCTATCCAGTCAATAAAAATGTCTATACGATCAGCCGCTGGAATCCTAATATTATAAAACGGGTACTGACAGCGGAGAATCAAGAAAAAAGACAGATTTTAGAGGAAAATTTAATGCAGTTTTATAAGGCTGAAGAAGGAATTTAGAAACTGCATCAAAAAAGACAAATTCAGGTCTGTAAAAGACACGTTCAGGTATGGTTTCGAAATAAAATATAATCACAGAGAAAACCTGCCTTCTGCACAGAGCAGGATTTTCTAAAAATTGATATTGTGCAGCTGTACAGCGGATTAGAATTCCCTTCTATAAACGGTAATATCACAAAACAGTAATATCTCAGAAGGAATCGATAGCCAGCGGTTTCTTTCACAGAATAACAAAAATAAGATAACGATAGATAAGAAAAGAAAAATAAAAAAGCGGAAGTGTATAGAAGCTGTACAGAAAAAAATATATTATAAAAAATAAAAAAGGAGGATAAGCAGATATAAGATAAACGAAGATGTTCATTAGATATAGTTAGACAATTGATAATAATTGATAGAAATGATTTTAAGATGATAACAAAATAAGATAATTGGATAAGAGGGTTGTAAAACAGCCCGAAAAAAGGTTTCTGCTGTATGAAATACGGCGGAAACCTTAGTAAAAGGGAAACTTGACTGTTTTATTAAAAGAAATTTTAGTAAAAATATTTTAAAACAGTAATAAAGTTTCCCATTATTATTTTTAAATACAATTCCAAGCTTATTTGCGGTACTTGCGGTACAAGAAGGATTATGCTATATTAATACAGGAAATCGTGATGTTTTTGTATTTTTAATTTACACAGGAGGGAGAAATGAAAAAGAAATTTATTCAATTAATAGTGACATTCTTTTTAATCGCAATTGTTGGAGGCATACTGATAGGGGGAAAAATAATAGAACGCTATACACCTACAAAAGAGAAAGCCGATCTCTATGAATACTATGGAATCGGAAAAGAAGATATTGTAATTTTAATGCAGGGAGAGCAGATAGAAGAGCGTGCCATTGTAAAAGAAGGACGGTACTATGTACCACTTTCTCTTATTCAAGACAGAATCAGCAGTCGGTTTTATTGGGATGACTCTGTTGGACAGATGGTATTTACCACTCCTCTGGATCTATATAAGTTTTCGATAGGGGAAACCACATATTCGATCAATGGAGAAACCACAGAAAACGGATTTGCCGTTATTATAAAGGAAAAGGAAAAAATTTATCTTGCTTTAGATTTTGCACAGGAGTATTCCGATTTCTACTATGAAGTTTATTCAGAACCAAGCCGAGTCTTAATCTATTACAGATGGGAAGAAACCGATTATGTAACGGTAACAAAGGATACACAAGTGCGGATACGTGGAGGAATTAAAAGCGAGATTTTAAAAGAAGTAAAGGAAGGGGAGCAGCTGTTCTTTCAGGAGGCAATGGAAGATTGGAGCTGTGTGCAGACAACGGACGGACTGCAGGGCTATATAAAAAAAGATTGTATCGGAGAAGTTACACAGGAATTTTTAGCAAATAAAAAAGGTTATCAAGAACCAGAATATTCTTCTATTTCAAGGGAAAAAAAGATCAATCTTGCGTTCCATCAAATTGGAGGAAGCTGTGACGGCAGTACAATTGCGGCTGCTATGAGTGGTGTATCTGGAGTAAATGTAGTAGCACCTACTTGGTTTTTTCTGTCTGCCGATGATGGAACACTGGTTTCACGTGCTTCAAAAGATTATGTAAATATTGCCCATAATATGGGATTAGAGGTCTGGGGACTTGTGGAAAATATGACATACGAAGCAAGTACATATCGGGCTGTTTCTAATATGGCTAGTCGGGAATATCTAGTACGTCAGTTAATGGACTATGCATTGGAATATAATCTGGATGGAATTAATGTAGACTTTGAGGCACTGAGTTTCGATGCAGAAGAGGGATTTATTCAATTTATTCGAGAGTTATCGATTGCCTGTAGAAGAAATCAGATTGTACTTTCTATTGACAATTATGTACCTACTGCTTCTAGTGCTCATTATAATAGGAAAGAACAGGGAATTGTAGCAGATTATGTTATTATTATGGGATATGATGAACACTATGCAGGTATGGCAGAATATGGATCAACGGCTTCGATTGGGTTTGTAGAAGACGGAATTGCAAATACATTAAAAGAAGTTCCTGCTCATAAGGTAATTAATGCGATTCCGTTTTATACCAGAGTATTTAAACAGATGCCGGTTAGTCTTGCTACGGAGAGTGATCCTGGGGTATTGGTAGAGGATACATCTTCTGAATTTGGGAGATATCTGTTAAGCAGTCAGGCAGTATCAATGGCTACAGCGAAGCAGCTTTTGGCAAATCATGGGGTAACGCCTTTTTGGGATGACTTGCTGGGGCAGTATTATGGGGAATATATGTCGGATGGATGTAAATATATGGTTTGGGTGGAGGATGAAACTTCGATTGGGCTGAAAATGAAGCTGATTCAGGATTATGAGCTGGCTGGAGTGGCTGAGTGGAGTTTGAATTTGGCAGAGAGCGGGATTTGGGGGGTAGTGGAATCTTACTTAAAATAATAAGGAGTGAAACCGGACGCCTGTCTGATTGGATCTCTCTCTGCTGGGGTCGTTTGCACTAAGGCTTCCTCGCAGCGGACACTAAGGTGCTAAAAGACAGCACCTAAGTGCCGGCGGGAAGCAATACCCCTGCA
>CAJUEI010000006.1 GCA_910585255.1 uncultured Lachnospiraceae bacterium | reverse complement strand
GTCTCATACTCAACGTGAGCAGTAGAAATCGTAATACCTCTTTCTCTCTCCTCGGGAGCCTTATCGATCATATCAAACGCAACTGCTTCACCAGTACCTAAACGAACATTTAACGTCTTTGTAATAGCAGCTGTTAAAGTAGTTTTACCATGGTCAACGTGACCGATAGTACCAATATTACAATGCGGCTTACTTCTTTCAAATTTAGCTTTAGACATTTTAAATCGTCCTCCTTAATTAATATATGCGCCCTTAACGGCGATTATAGGCTATAAGCATTATATTGCATTTCTGGAATATTTTCAAGCCTAAATTACACTTTTTACCTTTATATTACATATTTTCTCTGCTTTTTTCCAAATTTCTGCCAAACGGAACCCTGTTATTGAAATGGAACATAATTTTTCTCTTCCTATTTCTAACAGTTTTTATTTACCAGTCTTTGCATTTAAAACCTTTTCCTGTACATTCTTTGGAACCTGCTCATAGCGTTCAAAGAACATCGAATAATTTCCACGTCCCTGTGTCTTAGAACGTAAGTCTGTAGCATAACCAAACATCTCGGACAACGGTACATAAGCACGTACCATCTTTCCTCCGCCCAGATCATCCATTCCTTCAATACGTCCACGGCGGGAGTTCAAATCCCCGATTACATCTCCCATATAGTCTTCCGGCATCGTTACTTCCACCTTCATAATCGGCTCTAACAATACTGGAGATGCTTTCTGCATGGCTTCCTTAAATGCCATCGAACCTGCAATATGGAATGCTAACTCACTGGAATCGACTTCATGATAAGATCCGTCATATACGGTTGCATGCACGCCGACTACAGGGAATCCGCCCAGAATACCTGCCTTTGTAGCTTCCTCAATTCCTTCTCCAACAGCCGGGATATATTCCTTAGGAATCGCACCGCCGACTACACTGGATTCAAACTTAAACAGTTCTTCTCCATTGGCATCCATTGGGGCAAAATGCACTTTACAGTGTCCATACTGTCCACGTCCACCGGACTGCTTTGCATATTTACTGTCTACATCCACTTCTTTTGTAATCGCTTCTTTATAGGCAACCTGTGGTGCACCTACATTTGCTTCGACTTTAAACTCACGAAGCAAACGGTCAACAATAATTTCCAAATGGAGCTCACCCATACCGGCGATAATTGTCTGTCCTGTCTCCTGGTTGGTATGTGCACGGAATGTTGGGTCTTCCTCTGCAAGTTTTGCCAAAGCCTCTCCCATCTTTCCCTGTCCTGCCTTTGTCTTAGGCTCAATTGCCAATTCAATAACCGGCTCTGGGAATTCCATTGACTCCAAAATAACCGGATGCTGTTCATCACAGATGGTATCACCTGTTGTAGTCAGTTTAAATCCTACTGCTGCCGCAATATCACCAGAATAAACTTTCTCTAATTCCTGTCTCTTATTTGCGTGCATCTGTAAAATACGTCCTACACGTTCCTTTTTGCCCTTTGTAGCATTTAGTATATAAGAACCAGACTTAATGCTTCCTGAGTAAACCCGGAAGAAAGCAAGTTTTCCTACAAACGGATCTGCCATAATCTTAAATGCCAATGCAGAAAACGGTTCCTCATCAGAAGCGTGACGCTCTACTTCATTGCCGTCTAAATCTACACCTTTAATAGATGGGATATCCGTTGGTGCAGGCATATATTCCAAAATTGCATCCAACAATTTCTGTACACCTTTATTTCGATATGCCGAACCGCAGCAAACCGGAATTGCAGTACATTCACAAGTTCCTTTTCTTAAAGCTGCCTTCATATCCTCTACAGAAGGTTCTTCTCCTTCTAAATACTGCATCATCAGATCATCGTCTAATTCACAGCACTTTTCGATTAATTCCGAACGATATAATTCTGCATCATCCTTCATATCTTCCGGAACGTCCATTATGGTAATATCTTCGCCTTTATCGTCATTATAGATATAAGCCTTCATCTCAAATAGATCAATAATACCTTTAAATTCATCTTCTTTTCCGATTGGAAGCTGAAGAATAACAGCATTTTTCCCCAATCTTGTCTTAATCTGCTCTACTGCACCATAGAAGTTTGCACCTAAGATATCCATCTTATTAATAAATGCCATTCTTGGTACATTATAGGTATCAGCCTGTCTCCATACATTTTCAGACTGAGGCTCCACACCGCCCTTTGCACAGAACACACCTACTGCACCATCCAGTACACGTAAGGAACGCTCTACCTCTACAGTAAAGTCAACGTGACCTGGAGTATCAATAATATTGATACGATGTTCTAACGCACCTGGCTTCGCCTTACAGTTCTCCTGTAATGTCCAGTGGCATGTTGTAGCGGCTGAAGTAATCGTAATACCTCTCTCCTGTTCCTGCTCCATCCAGTCCATGGTTGCAGTTCCCTCATGGGTATCACCAATTTTATAATTCACACCAGTATAAAATAAGATTCGCTCTGTCAGCGTTGTCTTACCGGCATCAATATGTGCCATAATACCAATGTTTCTTGTTCTCTCTAATGGATATTCTCTTCCAGCCAAGGGATTTTCCTCCTTAAAATCAATGTTATGCAAAGGTGAAAAATTGCCTGTTTTACAATAGTTCACCTTCTTATAACAATCATACAATTATAATTTTAAAAACGATAATGTGCAAAAGCCTTGTTTGCCTCTGCCATCTTGTGCATATCTTCTTTTCTCTTTACAGCAGCACCTGTATTATTAGATGCATCAAGAATCTCGTTTGCCAATCTCTCTTCCATCGTCTTCTCGCCTCTTTTACGGGAGAAGGTAGTAAGCCAACGGAGTGCTAATGCCTGTCTTCTTTCCGTTCTTACTTCAATCGGTACCTGATATGTTGCACCGCCGATACGTCTTGCTTTTACTTCTAATACCGGCATTACATTATTCATTGCCTGCTCAAATACCTCTAATGCATCTTTTCCGCTCTTTTCTGCAACTCGCTTAAATGCACCATATACAATCTTCTGTGCAACACCTTTTTTTCCGTCCAACATAATATTGTTGATTAATTTTGTAACAACTTTATTGTTGTATAACGGATCTGCTAATACGTCTCTTTTCTGAGTATGTCCTTTACGTGGCACGTTACTTCCCTCCTTAATATAGCCAAAAATTGTCCGGTTTAAACCGTTTCCTTTTTCTGACATTGATTAATTCATCGGTACTCACTTTTGATGTGTTCGTGCGCGGTATTCTCTCTATATTAACCTGCAACCTACAGGAACAATATTGTCTTATTCCAGCACACAAATCGCTTTTATGACTTTTAAAGCCCTACCTATACCTACAGTATAGCACAAATGTGAATAAACCTTGTTATAAAATTCGGAAACACTGATTGGGGTACTTATTTCTTTGCGTCTTTCGGTCTCTTTGCACCATACTTGGAACGAGCCTGACGTCTGTTTGCTACTCCTGCTGTATCCAATGTACCTCTGACGATATGATATCTTGTACCTGGTAAGTCCTTTACTCTGCCGCCACGAATCAGAACTACGCTATGCTCCTGAAGGTTATGGCCTTCTCCTGGGATATAGCTGGTTACTTCGATTCCGTTTGAAAGACGTACTCTGGCAATTTTTCTAAGTGCAGAGTTCGGCTTCTTTGGAGTTGCTGTTTTTACTGCTGTGCAGACTCCTCTTTTCTGCGGAGCGGAAGTGTCTGTTGCTCTTTTCTGTAAAGAGTTAAAACCCTTCTGCAGAGCCGGTGCAGTAGACTTCTTTACGGTTGTCTGTCTTCCTTTTCTTACTAACTGGTTAAATGTAGGCATTTCTTTTCACCTCCTGCGAAAAATATTGATTCTGTGGTTGCTTTTCTTTGTTCAACCTTGTTTTCTGGCACAAAAATTAGACTTTTTGGCACGATTTTTATTCTAGCAATTTTATGGTAATCTGTCAAGTAGTTTTTTCCGATAAACGGAAATTTTATTGGAAGATTATGTCTGAAAGACACCAAAATGCCGCATGTCCGCACTATTTCACAGCATGGGCACGCCGCACTCTGGCTGTTTTCTTTCAATTTGTCTTTATATTTTATATATGGGTTAAATCTTTCGTATTGATACAAATTTTAATAATACAAAGTCTATGGTTTTAATAGATCTTTTAAACTCTGCCTTGCATATTCTGCCGCTGCCTCCCGGTTTTCCTGCTGTATCTGAAGATAGACTTCCTTTCGATAAACCGGTACGGATTTAGGTGCATTTACCCCGATTTTTACCTGATCTCCTTTTACTTCAAGGATGGTCAATTCAATATCGTTGTTCAGAATAATAGACTCTCCTTTTTTTCTAGATAATGCCAACATAACTATTCTCCTTCCTTTTCCCCTCTCTTTTTCAAAACATCATAAGCTGGAAAACGGACACTGTATTGTTCATCTTCTACGATAATTTGACGGCATTTTCTAGTTTGAGGATTGATAATCAGCGGTGCACGTAAATTAATTGTCATCTGTGTAATATCTGGTGGTACACGCAATGTACTAAGTACAAGAAAACCATCTTCTCCTATCTCTCCAAGCTGATTTAATAATTCATCTTCTACGCTTGGATTATAAGTTGGTTCAATTACTAATGGGTTGATAACAGGCAGAGCAAATGCCGGTTCCTCTACGGACTGCATCCATGAGATTTCACTTCTTTTCTCCTGTTCTGCATCATGTATCATAAAGAAATGCTGCATATGCGGATAACCGATAATGCCGTCATCAAATGTCAGCATCTTATTCTCATCAATATCAACTTCACCAAATAGTTTTGTAACAAACTTCATAATCTATCTTCCTCCACCGTATTTATTCCGCTTTCTCTGTCTGACAATTTTTTTAAATATAGTCAAGCAAACTGGTTGACAACAGTTTACTTGCAGCTGATAAAGATGCTTCATATACGTTGTGAGCCGTTGTTAAATGAATAATGGTCTCCGCTTCATCTGCATCTTCATTAACTGATTTTAATTCTTCCAATGAATTATTCTGATTCCCTAAACGAGTTTCATTTAAAGATAATCTGGTACATCTGGCACCAATATCTGATATTTCACTTACTACGGTATTTTGATATGCTGTAAGACTGGTATTTGCTGCACCATACATAGACACTAAGATATCTTGGGAATAGTCTAATTCCTTTTTGGCAGCAGCCAGCATAGTTTCAATATCTTTTTGTTGTGCTTCACTATAACTAGGGTCTTTCTGCATATTCTCTAATTTTTTTACTTTCTGTTCTAAATCCAATGTCTTTTGTGTAATATCAATTAATTCATCCATATCTCTTATAATATCATGCTTAAATACATCTCTTCCCTCTGTATTTACTTTCATCGTTTGATTAAAGTTTACAGTATAATTGATATCCTGTCTATTTGGTGAATATTCTATCTTTTTTTCTATCCCATCATTTGTAGTACAAGTACAGCCAAAATAATTTTCCGGGCGTAATTCTCCCTTTTCAAAGCCAATTTTCGTATATTCCATACTGATGGAAGTTGCCTGACTTAATTCTTGATAGGCTGCTTTATTCATAACAACTTCACCTGTATCGGCAATCAGATATGCATCTGGATTTGGATTAGTATTATCATTTGCCATTATTTCGTATGGATTAATTGGAGTACCAGTTTTTTCATATTTTTCTGTTGTAGTATTATACGTTGCATTGTAATATTTTCCATCTTCAGATACCAATGCTTTTACCTGTATTGTATGTGGTGCACCTTGTGCATCTGTATAAGAAATTTCTGGTTCTCCTGGTTCCACCTTATCATAGGATAACCGCAGCCGATACGTATCATGCCGTTTTGGCATACCAGCATCTGGTATATTAGTTATAGTCGCAGCATCCACAGAATTTGATATTGTCATTACAGTATCCAGATCTTCTGGTGTAAATGTTTCTGTAATATCATACTTAATAGTAGGATCTGTATGAGTAAATGTCATAGTAGAATTTGTTTTATATCCAGTAAAAATACTTCTTCCTGAATAAGTTGCATTGGCATCTTCATGAATTTGTCCCCGATACTGTTTCATAGTATTGATAATTGACAACTTTGTTTCTGTATCCAGTGGTCCATTTGTAGCCTGAACGGTATACGTAATCATATCTTTTACCATTCCATCTACGCTCGTCAATGCATCTTCTGTCAAGGTCATCCAAGATCTGGCATCTGGAATATTCTTTTTTAAGTATTGCTGCAATTCTGACATCTCCGAACGAAAACGCAGTGCACGAATTGCTATAATTGGATTTTCAGATGCTTTCTGTATCAGTTTTCCTGTTGATAACTGTGTATATAAACTATCCAATGTTGATTTATTGATATTTACATTTCTAATTGTATTATTGGTTATAATTGAATTTGTAATTCTCATTCAGTCTTCCCCTTCTTTCCATTATACGGCTGTCTCATTAATCAATTTATTATAGATTTCTGACATAACCGAAATACATTTCGCTGCAAGATTATATGCATGCTGATATTTCACAAGATTTGCTGCTTCTTCGTCTTCATCTACCCCCGAAATAGAAAGTCTCTGATTTTCAATAGTAGCAGAAATATTTTCATAATTGGTTTCCATTGCTCTTGCTGCATCGGAATCGATTGCAGATACTGCTACCAAGCCTTCCATAAATTCCTCTGCATTACCATTTATCATAAATCTTTTATCTGCTAATTTTACCATTTCTCCAATTAAATCCTGTGAATCTACACCATCATAAATATAAGAAGTGGTTGCCATCTTATCATTATCTAATATCAAATCTTCATTTACACACATATTTTCGGCTGTCATCTGATCAGTAATATAATCTATCATAATCATACAACCAGCCATATCTTTATTATTTTTTGCTGCATTAATATAATCTGTAACAACGTTATCTTTTACTGTCCCATCTGGATTATAAAAACTTGATTTATCAGCAGTTGGATTATTTTTCATAGCATATTTTACTGCTTTTTGTTTATAATCTGCTCCATAGAGATACTCTTTCATATATTCATCTTTTAAAGTTAAATTTCCGTTACCATCATTATTAAATAAATCATTTTCCAATAGTGTAGGATGCTGTTCTTTTGCATATTCACATGCACGTTCTTGAATCCATTTTGCAGCATCTTCTTTCGTCCATGTCGTCTCACTGCCATCTGCATTTTTAATTACAGCTGTTGCATCTTGATCTGTATTTTGATATAACTGATAAATCTTATCCGATTGTTCCTTTACCTGTTCTGTTGTCATAGTTGAAACAGAGAAAAACGGCACCCGTTCTGTAGATTCTTCATTGAAATCTTCACCCTGCATCTGAATCTTATTAAATTCTCTTGTATATTCTTTTGCAAATAAATTCGTCTGTACTTTATAATATGGGATTCCCTTATACTCTAACCCTACTGCATCTTTTATCGGATAATGTGTCAATTCCTGATTGTTTCCGTCACGAATATCAATATATCCTTTTAACATTCCTGTTAAGCTCTCATTATAAGTAACAAAATTCATTCCGTTACTCCATGTCAGATCATACAGTCCTTCGTTATCTTCATCATGCCGAAGCTGATCTCCTTCTCTTGCTCTTACAGATAACGTATGACAAATCTGTCCTTCTACTAATGTTTGATCACAAATTTTTACACTGTAAGAAGAGCTTCCGGTATCCGATAATTTTTCTATTACAGTTACTCCTACATATTGAGAAAGTTCATCTACTACATTAGCTCTTCTGTCCCGCAGCTCATTTGCTGTTGCTCCGTTTAACTCTAACGTCTGTATCTGTTTATTTAATGCAGCAATATTTTGAGCAGCACTGTTAATTCGATCCACCATTACACTAATCTGCAGATTAGTATCATCCTGATAAGCATTTAAACTATGTGCCGTATCATTAAAATAAGAAGATAACGTCTGGGCAGCCTGAATCGCTGCATTTCTTTTGGATACATCTGCCGGATTAGTATATAATGTTTCTAATGATGCCGTAAACTTAGAATAATATGTCGTAAATCCAGAAGCTTTCATTTCAGAAAAATACAATTCTTCTATCTGCCCCATATAATAGTGCTTTTGAATATTTTCTCCTAAATTACCTTGATTTGTCCAGTACTTATGATCATAATAAGAATCCCGAATCTGATCAATTCCTGTCACTGTTACACCAGCTCCCATTGTTCCATATCTAGCATAAACACGAACTGGTTTTGCTGCCTGCTGCGTTACAACTTGTCTGGAATATCCTACTGTATTTCGATTGGAAATATTATTTGCCGTTACATTAATTCCTGCATTTGCAGCGGTTAATCCGCTGGATGCAATGGTAAGTCCTAAAAATGTAGATGCCATATACTGCCCCTTTCTATAACTGTGTTACAATTAATTCCAGCATCTGATCGATTACGGTTACAAAACGAGAGGAAGCATTATATGCTGCCTGATATTTGATAAGATTCTGCAATTCTTCATCCGAAGATATATCGGTGATCTGCCTTCTAACCCCATCGATGCCTTCTATCAGTTTTTCCTGCTGTGCAATCATATCATTATACAATTCTCCTGCACCAGCCATCTGTCCAATAAACTCTGTATAATAATTTTGATAATTTTTCCTGGAACTATATTCTGGAAGTAAAACAAGATCATCCTTTTCCCATAAAGCGTTCATATCATCCATCAATTTTCGATTTTCTCCGCCGTCTTTTGTACTAAATGGAATTAACTGATTATTACTAAGTATATCTGGATTTACTTCAAGATTTGTTAAACTATAAAGTGACTCCAAATCAAATTCACTTTGATAGTTATATACATAATATTTTTTTGCTTTCGTTGGATCAGTTACTACCTGATTATTTTCATCAATATAATCTCCATTATTATTTGTTGCATAATATTCAATATAACGCTTTGTATGTTTACGTGAAAATAATTCTGTCCCTTGTGTCTTATCCTCATCCTTCCCATAACCGGCAGCATTAGAATCCATCACTCTTGTTCCCGATTCTAACGTAATCTCATTGCCATTTTTATCTTTTACTTTAACAGAAGAGGCCAGCTTCATTGTCGGCGAAATCACTTCATTAATATCCTCTACTATTTTATTAATTAGCTGATCAAACTCTGCCATAATTGTCATAATAGAAGACGGAATTACATAGTCATCATAATATTCCATTGCCTCCTGATAAGCTTTACTGCTCCCAGCTTCTCCATTTACATTCTGATAATCTGTCCAATCAATTGCCTTGATTCCTAATTCTTTTTCTATTCCTCGAACAGCCGCTCTATCTAAAGTATTTCCATCTGAAATTGTAACCGTCTTATTTTGTCCGTCTTTACCTTTATAAGAAATCTGTGTCAAGTATCTTCCATCACTGCCTCTAATTGCAAAATAATTCCCACTATTAATCTTTCGTATGTATTCTGCACTCTCTAACCCGCCGTCAAAGTCTGCCTGACTCGGAACATCTGTATAATTTGCTGTAGCACTTCCTCGTGCCAATATATAAGATTTCAGCGACCCAATATCGTTTTCTTTTACAGTTGAAACATCGGCAGTAATATTAAAGACTTCTTTCTGATTCAGATAATTCCAGACCGGAACTACCAATTCCGGATCGGCATCTCCTGCCGGATGAATTAAATCCATCTCATAATATCCATTCTCTGTAATAAAATCTACGTTCTCTGCCCTTACCGTAACCACTCCATTCGGTAATTCCTTATAGGAAATATCAATTAATCCGCCCAATTCATCTAGCAGATAATCTCTTCTGTCCCGATAATCGTTTGCCGACTCGATATCGCCCACTTCAATTTTAGAAATCATTTTATTGAGATCATGAATTTCTTCTCCAATCTCATTGATTCGATTGACAGAGTTAATAATCTTTTGATTGATAGTTAGCTGATAATTCCGCATATCGGTATAAATCGAATTGGCTTTAGAAATAAAAGAAACCGCACTCTGTACCAGTGCGGCTCTTGTTTCCGTGCCAAGAGGGTTCTTACTAACCTCCTGAATCGCATTCCACATGTTCTTCAGATAATCTTGAAATCGTTCTCCCTCCAGTTCCCCAAAGTATCCCTCGATCTCTTCAATTACCTGCGCCTGGCTTTCATAGAAGGCTTCCCTGCCACTCTCTTGTCTATATGCTTTATCTAATAATACGTCCCTGACGTGTCGGATATCCATTACCGAAACACCACGTCCAGACTGATTGTAATATACTGGACCTACACTAAGTGTCTCATACGAGCGGTCTCCAAATACTACCTGCTGCCTTACATAACCCGGTGTATGCAGATTTGACAGATTATGTGCCGTTGTATTAATGGCACTCTGGCTTGCCTGCAGACCAGATACCCCTATATAAAGGGTTGACATTCCACCCATAACACCCTTCCTTTCCTAATCCTATCCTTTTCATCAGCACAACTATCCTGTCGTTTTTCTTGTCTCCTTAAAAACCGCAGGAAACTGTGCCGCCTGTTTCTATTTTTTAAAACATCGTATATTTATCATATTCCTCTATCAGCTTTTCCGCAAAACTTCTGTTGCTTACCTGATAAGTTCCTGCTTCCATGCCTGCCTTAATCGCTGCAACTCTGTCTTCGCGGATATCAGATGCCTGTGCAACTGCCTGCTTTGCAATCTGATAATCTCTTCCTGCGTGGGAAATATGCAATTCATCCTTTGTCGCCGCTGTCTTTCCTGCTGCCTGCACTTTTGTCTTGCGTGTAGTCTGATAAAGCTGACCTATCTGGCTATATGCATCAATCCTCATATCCGTTTCCTCCTTCTTTCACCAGACTATCCTCTCTGCCTGATGTCTTTTATTGCGACTTATCAAATGCCCGGGGAACCCGCATATGTTCTCCCACATTATAAGCATTTTTGTCATAATTTGCAGTAAGCGGAGCTTGCCGCATACTATTGAATAAATTAATATCAAATTCCACTAACTCCAAAGATTCCTTTAGAAGTACTTTATTCATATCATTTACCTTTGCCATCTGTTTCATCGTCTTCTGTAATCTGTCCCGAACCTCGGATAACCGCTTCTGTGTTTCCGGCTGCCCACCCATCAGCTCAATCAGCTTACTTAATGTCAGATCCTCCGGTTTACGATTAATGACCGTAGCAATATCATTGGTACACTCACGTCTCTTTTTCTCCAAAGGCTGAACCCGATTCGTCATAAGAATCTGTTCCCTCTCCACAATATCAGTTAATGCTTGAATATCACCTTTTACAATAATATCCGTTTTTTGCGTTGACAATACATGCAATTCCTGATAAGCTGCATTTTCTTTTTCCAGTGTTTGAATTAATTCATCAATCAAACTTGCCATAGCAACCTCTCCTTTGTACTTCTGCCTATAATATCGGATTTTTTGAAATTTACATTAGAGTATCACACAAAAAAGTGAAGATATCCCCAAAGAATACCTTCACTTTTTTTCTATTTTAGTCAAAAGAAATTCGCAATCCGCTTCGCTACTTCCTTGATGAGGTTAAAATCTTTTTCCTCTCTATTTTTACCCAATACAATCCTGTCTGCTTATGTATCAAAGAACCGCATTTTATTTCCTTCTTTTTTTACCTCTGGTTCTGGCTCTTTCTCTTTATGTATAGTAGCTTCAAACTGATTTGAAAGTTTATCCGCACACTTCGGACAATACTTTCCTTTTGCAATCGGCACCCCACACCTTAGACACTGAATTCCAGAAGCATTCGGATCCTGAAAATATAACCGCTCCTCTCTTACCCACTTTTTAATCTGTTCCACACTTACATCTGTTGCTTTAGATACCTCTACAATCGTAACATTTTCATGCTCCCGAATATATTGTTTTACCTCCTGATACTTCTCTTCCAATGCCTTTTCACAATCCGGGCATATCGGTCGATTGATTCTGTGAAATAAACGCCCACACCTTCTGCAATTCGTTAAATCAAAACTCATACCTTCTCCTCCGTTTCTACTAATGTCTGCACTTAGATAGAGCTTGATTATCCTTCATATCCTATGCCGATACAGAGACTAAGAAAATAAATCTCCTGTATTCCTGCCGCTTTTAGAACCCTTGAACAAGCATCTATCGTACTCCCTGTTGTATAGATATCATCCACTAGTATGATCTTCTTATATTTTACACCTTTTTTTTCGATTTGAAAAGCATTTATCAGATTTTTTCTTCTTTCTTCGTCATTTAATTCCTTCTGTGGAAGAGTTTTCCGAACTCTCTTTAAAAGATCGGTATCCACCGGAATAGAACTGATCCGAGAAATTTCTTTTGCAAGTACCTCTGCCTGATTAAACCCCCTGCTTATCTGCTTCTTTTTATGAATCGGAACCGGAATCATACAATCCGCTTCCCAACAAAGCAGCCGCTTTCCCAAATGTCTATTGATTTCCTCTGCATACGCCCTTGCATATTCCCTGCGGTTTTGAAACTTAAAATATGCTATCGACTTCTGCATCACATCATTGTAAGGATAAAGTGCCATTCCCTCCTTATAATCATGTTTTTTCGTTTTACAGTCATAACAGTATTCCTGCTCTTCTTTTTCTTTTGAAAGAGGCTTGCCGCACTTTTTACAGCGTGGCTCAAAAATCGGCGTCAGCCGCTTTCTACAGGAAGTACAAATCATTTCCCCTTTCGGTGCAACAATTCCATGGCATACTGGACAGTGCCTTGGATACAGTAACGACAATAACCCCTCTGCTATTCTGCTTTTCTGTTCTTCTTTTATTATATGTCTCCTCCGTTCCCCTTATTAATTCTTTATTTATTTCTTAATTTATTTATTAATCTCTTGCCGCTATCTGATTTCTGCTATCTGCTATCTCAAGTATCCGCTCCCGGAGACCAGAATAACGCTTCTGCTCCCGCTCATTCCCTGCCATTTCATAAAAGGTATCTGCACTCCCTACCAGACAGACACACTTCTTAGCACGAGTAACTGCTGTATATAAAAGATTCCGGCTCATCAGCATCTGCGGTCCTGTTAAAAGAGGAATTACCACAGCCGGATATTCACTTCCCTGTGACTTATGAATCGTAATGGCATATGCAAGCTCTAATTCCTCTAACTGTTTAAAGCTATACTCTACGAAACGCCTCTCATCAAATTCTACCGTTATCTGTTCTGCAAAAGAATTAATCTCTCTTATTATTCCTGTATCTCCGTTAAAAATACCAAGTCCCTTTTCTATCGGAATTCCGCTTTTGGTTCGAATTTCCCACTCCATCTGATAATTATTTTTAATCTGCATGACCTTATCGCCTTCCCGATATTTTCCGGCTCCATATTCCTTTTCTTTTTTATCAAAATCCGGCGGATTTAAGTACTCCTGCAAAATCGTATTTAACCGCTCTACCCCCAATAGCCCCTTCCGCATAGGAGTCAATACCTGTATCTCATACTCTTTTGCATGAACATAGTCAGGAAGTTTTTTCTGCATCAAAGTAATCATGGCACTGATAATCGTATTGGCATCTTCCCTTTTTAAAAAAAGAAAATCCCTACTTTTATTATCCAGCATAACCGGAATTCCTTCGTTTATCTTATGGGCATTGAGAACAATATCACTCTGTATTGCCTGCCGAAAAATTTTCTTTAAACTGACTACCGGAAACTGTTTAGATGCAATAATATCCCGCAGTACATTGCCCGGTCCTACGCTGGGAAGCTGATTGACATCCCCCACTAAAATTAATCGTGTTCCTATTGGCACTGCCTTTAACAGAGAATTCATCAAACTGATATCTACCATAGAAACTTCATCAATAATAATTACATCACACTCTAACGGATTCTGCTCATTTCTTTCAAATACAGCCGTCTTCCCTGTCTCATCTGCTCCGCCATTTAACTCTAATAAGCGATGAATCGTCTTTGCCTCACACCCGGTTGCTTCTGTCATCCGCTTTGCTGCCCTTCCAGTCGGTGCCGCCAAAAAAATCTCCTGCCCCAGTGATTCAAAGTAGCGGATCATAGCATTGATAGTAGTCGTTTTTCCGGTTCCCGGTCCTCCGGTTAAGATAAATAATCCGTTTTTTACCGCCTCGTAAACTGCCTTTTTCTGCATAGGATCTAACTCTGTCCCGGTTTCTTTTTCAATATATTTCAACTTTTGATAGACGTCTGTCTCTTCTGCTTCTGTCTTTAAATCCAGATCGTATAACATCCTTGCCACATTTAATTCCATATAATAATAGCTGGCACCAAACACGATTTTCTGACCATCTTTTTCTTTCATCACTACCCGTTTATCAATCGCCAGATCCATTACATGCTGCTCAATCGAAGGCAAATCAATTCCCAGAAGATCTTTCGTAGTAGAAAAAAGCTGATCGAACGGCAGATAAACGTGCCCTGAACCAGTTGCCTTAAAAAGTACATATAAAATCCCGCTGCGGATACGAAAATCTGAATCTGCATGAATTCCGCCACGAATAGCAATCTCATCTGCAATCCGAAATCCGACTCCTTTAATATCATCCGCTAACTGATAGGGATTCTGCTTTAAGATCTGATAAACTTTTGGACCATATTGGTTATAGATCTTTACGGCAAGTGCAGAAGTAATACCATACTCCTGAAGAAAAATCATCGCTTTCCGCATATCCTTTTTTTCTTCCATCTGGGAAGCAATCTCCCTTGCCTTCTTTTCACTAATTCCCTTTATCTCGGTCAGCCGCTCTGGCTCTTCCTCGATAATTCGAAATGTATCCTTTTTAAACCGCTTTACAATTCGTGCCGCCATCACCGCCCCAAGTCCCTTAATCGCTCCAGAGCCAAGATAACGCTCAATCGCTACCGTATCTTCTGGTGCTTTTACCTCATAGGTCTCCACTCGAAGCTGTTCACCATAAAGCGTATGTGTTGTAAATTCACCTTTTATTTCTAAACATTCCCCCTCTGCAATCAGCTGGAACGTTCCCACACAGGTAATTTCCTCTCCCTTAGAAGAAAGATGGAATACTGTATAGCCATTATCGCTGTTGCGAAATACAATCTTTTCTACATATCCTTCTACTACCGCCATGTTTACTCCCACCTGATGCAGACTGCCCTTTTTTAATGCAAACACGGGCAATGCCGGAATTTCTCAATTCGGCACTGCCCTCTGCATCTGTTTTATTCTGATTCTTTTCCTTCTTCTAATTCATACGTCCTTTTCATCTGCTCATACAGCGTCTGAGCCAATCCCAGCTGCCCGGAATCCGCTGCATTTTTTGCATATTCTTGGTATAAATTATCTTCAAACATATCTGTATAAGAAGACTCCGAAGAATCTTCTTTATGTACCGTTGCTCTCATCGCCTTAAACATCTGCTCTACAAAATACGTTTCAAACTCTTTGCAGGCGTCCAAAAGCTCTCTATCCGTAGCAGAACTATAATCTTTTGATGCTGCATTTTCTGCAGAAGAAACACTGTTTTGTTTAACTGTATCAAGATAAGAATTTCCAAATCCTGTTAAGCTATCTACTGCCGACATTCTCTATCCCCCTTTACCGCTTCAGCTGGTTTGCCTGTCCAAGCATCTCATCCGAAGTGGTGATTGCTTTTGAATTCATCTCATAGGCACGCTGTGCAATAATCATATCTACCATCTCATCTACAACCTGTACATTTGACGCCTCTAAATACCCCTGTGAAATCCTGCTTGTCTTTACATTCCCGGAAGACTCCAATACTGGTTCTCCAGAAGCAGGGGAAACCTGATACATACTATCCCCAGTTTTTACCAGACCTCCTGGATTGGTGAACTGTACTAAACCAATACGAATTCCAAGCGGCTTCGGATTATTTTCTTCATCTGGATAGCAGAAAGTACCATCCTCTGTAATAATTAACTTTGCTGTATCAATGGTAGAATCAAATAAAATCGAAGCTCCATTGGTATCTAATACCGGAAGTCCCTCTGCCGTAGCCAGCATATTTCCACTGTTGGCAACCGCCATCTGAAACTTTCCGTTTCTGGTATAATAGATTTCACCGTCTTCTCCTCTCACCCGGAAAAATCCGTTTCCCTGAATTGCAAAATCCCATACACCGTCACTTGGCTGTACTGGTCCCTGACGAAAAGCGGTCGAAACAGAAGAATTCCGTACACCAAGTCCAATCTGTGCATCAATCGGCTTCTGCTCTCCATTCGAAGAAGTCGTTTTACTTTGAATACTCTGATAGAGCAGAGATTTAAACTCCGCCGCCTCTCTCTTATAAGAAGTCGTATTTACATTTGCAAGGTTATTGGCAATTACATCAATTGTCGTCTGCTGTGTCCTCATACCGGAAGCAGCAGTCCATAGTGAACGCATCATTATTTTTTTCTCCTCTCATCCAAAATCCTACAGAGCACCCAGACTTACATCCTTTGAAAGCGTATCATCGGCGGTCTGAATAAACTTCTGATTGGCTTCATAAGCTCTTGCAATCGTAATCAGCTCAACCATTTCCGAAATTACATTGACATTAGACTGCTCCAAATATCCCTGCCGAACGGATGCATCTGCCCTTTTCTGTCTGGCTCCCTCTATCGGATCATAAAAATTCTCTCCATATTTTCTTAGATAATTATAGTCTTCAAAATCTACCAATTTAATCTGATCCACTACTTCGCCGTTCTCAAAAATTCTGCCTGTTGTATCAATTTCCAATTCTGCCTGTGTATCCAACTGAATATTTCCGTTAATTCCCTGTATAAAGTCTCCGTCCTTTGTCACCAGCCAGCCCTCTTTTGTCAATGCAAAAGATCCATCTCTTGTATATTTCATAGATTCTTCGCCAGCCTTATTTTTAAAAGAAACCTCAAAAAATCCTTCTCCGGCAATCGCAATATCCAAAGTATTATCCGTCGCTTTTAATGAACCCTGCGTATAATCTGTAAAATTTTCTCCAATCTTTACCCCTAATGTCGTTGTTCCAATCTGTCGATCCCAAAATCCTTCCGAACTGTCTCTTAACTTGGTAATCATCATCTCATTAAAAGACTGTGCCGTAGCACCCTCTTTTTTATAACCTGTTGTAGCAGAATTCGCAAGATTATTTGTAATTGTATCCATTCTGTACTGCTGATTCAACATTCCTGTATAGGCTGTATATAGTCCTCTTACCATCTCTTTGTCTCCCTTGCCGTTTCACAAATACTTTTTCCCAATCTGCCTTATTCATCCCTTTTTCCGCTTAAAAATTCGATAAACTTCCCTGTTCCAATCGCTACTGCGGTCATCGGTTCCTCTGCAGTCATGGTATTAATCCCGGTTTTTTCTTCAATCAATTCCTCTAATCCCTGCAATAGACACCCTCCTCCGGTTAAAACAATTCCCCTGTCTGCAATATCTGCTGCCAGTTCAGGAGGAGTCTTCTCTAATACACTATGCACGGCCTCTACAATCTGTGCTGTCGCTTCCCGCAAAGCCTCCTCCGTCTCTTCGGATGTTACAGTAATCGTCTTAGGAAGCCCTGTTACTAAATTTCGCCCACGCACATCCATTGTAGCAACCTCTGCTCTCTTATAGGCAGAACCAATCTTAATCTTAATATCCTCTGCCGTTCGCTCTCCAATTAAAAGGTTATGTTTCTTCCGCATATACCGCACAATTGCTTCGTCAAAATCATCTCCCGCAATTTTAATTGATGTACTGACCACGGTTCCTCCTAAAGAGATTACGGCAATATCCGTTGTTCCGCCGCCAATATCTACAATCATATTTCCGCAAGGCTTTGATATATCAATTCCGGCACCAATCGCTGCTGCAATTGGTTCTTCAATAATCGCTACCTCACGTGCCCCTACCTGATAAGTTGCATCCTCTACCGCTTTTTTCTCCACTTCTGTTACACCACTGGGTACACAGACACTAATCCGAGGTTTCTTCAGTGTTCTCTTTCCCAACGCTTTCCGAATAAAATGCTTCAGCATCTTTTCCGTTACAGTATAATCCGAAATTACCCCCTGCCGAAGTGGTCGAACAGCCACAATATTTCCCGGTGTACGTCCAATCATTAAACGTGCTTCTTCTCCAATTGCCCGAATCTTATTTGTATCTTTATCAAACGCCACTACGGACGGCTCTTTTAATACTACACCTTTTCCTCTTACATAGACCAAAATACTTGCTGTCCCCAAATCAATTCCTATATCAGTTGATAACATATTGCATGTTCTCCTTTCTCTCTTCCTCACAGACAAAACCATTCCGCTCTGCCTGCTTCTGTCAAACGGTATTCACAAACGGTTGTTTATCTTTTCTATATCTAATCTGTAATTCTACCAGTATCCACCAGTATCCTTTCACATTATATACAATTTTCTCCGATTTTAAAAGGACTTTCTGCAATATTTCAACTTTTTTTCAAAAATCACCACATCTTCTAATTTTATCGGCATCTTTTTAACTCCTATTTACTTTTTTGCCCTGGTACTATCCTCCCATCTTGGCTCCACGAATCTTAAACCGCCCAGCAACTTTCTCCAATTCCTGAGAAAGTCCATGCAAACTCTCCACACTCCCTTTTACCGTTCCTACAGAATGTAGATTTTGTTCTGTTGCATCTTTTACAAGCACCACGGTAGAAGCCACCTCTTCTACTCCTGCCATCTGCTGCTGTGAAATTGCAGCCAAACTCTGTGCATTGTCCTCTACTTGGCGAATCGCTTCCAGCATATCTGTAATCTCTTTTTGAATCTTTTCCACTGCAACTGCAATATCGGAAAAACTCTCCTCTGACTGTCCCACTGTAGCCACACTGACCTCTATCTTCCTTACATTGGTATTCGTCTGTTCTACTGTATCTCGTACAATCCATTCCACTTCTTGAATCAATTTTGAGATATCCCTTGCCGATCCTGCCGAACTGTCAGCCAAACTTTTAATCTCCTCTGCCACCACAGCAAAGCCTCTTCCTGCATCTCCTGCCCTTGCAGCTTCAATCGATGCATTTAAAGCCAGCAGATTAGTCTGTGACGCAATCTCTTGTATCACGCCAATTATATTGCTGATTTTTTTCGTAATATTCTCCGCCTTTTCTACTGTACCAGAAAGTACCATAATCGACTGCTTAATATCTTCAATCTCATGTGTTACCTGCTGAATATCCTTCTGCCCGGTTCCCGTTACCATAATCGTCTGATCCAATGTATTCTGTGCTTCTTTTCCCCTTCCAGAAATCTCTGTTACCGAATCGGTAACACTGCCTGCCATTGCAGCAACCTGTGACGCCGCTATTGAAATCTGCTGAATACTTCCTGCAATCCCTTCTGCAGACTGAGCGATTGAATGGGAGCGTTCCTCTAATGTTTCGGTTGCTTCCTTTCCGTCCGTCACCTCTTCCGTTAAGGTCTGAATCGCACCTTTCATATTTTTAATAACCCCTTCTACACTGCCGACACTTTCATTGACTGCCGTCATCATAGAACCGATTTCCGTTGCAGAAGTCACCTTTAAGACATGGGTTAAATCTCCCTCTGCCACTTTTCCCATACAATCATTTACCATATGAATCGGCGTTACAATTGCATGAACCACCAATGCAACCAAAATAATTAAAATCAAAACGGAAACTACCATACCGACTCCTGCTGAAACCGCCATGCTGTAACAATCACTTAAAATTGCTGCCGTAGGCACCATAATTATCAATTTCCATCCCAACTGATCCAGATCCGCCACCGCTACAATCTGATCTTCTCCATCGATTGGATAAGATTCCTTCATGTTCTTATTTTGCATATCCTGATAAAGTGTTGCATCAATTTGACTAAAATTCTGCCGTCTCCATTCTTCCCGGCTGCTGATAATCAATTCTCCTGTCTTCCCCAGCAAAAAAATCTCTGCTTGATCTTCGGTTGCCAGCTCCAAAAGTTTTTCCTCGATCTCCGTCAAATATAAATCTGCTGCCAAAACCGCATCTCCTGTATCCACTGACATCGAAACTGTAATATAATAGCTGTCCCTTACTGTGTCATAGGTCGCACGGCTGCACCAAATTCCTTCTTTTCCCACAATCTGTGTAAACCAGTCCTGTTCTGCCGGATTATAATTTACTCCGAGACTCGAACGCTCTACTCCGGGATAAAGCAGCATCCCTCCCGAAAGTCCCATATACATTCCTTTGGGAATAGCAGAAAAACTATCCTTTATTCCTGTTAAATAAGCGATTCTTCCTGCCTGAGAAGTTTTGGTATTTACATAGTCTAAACAGCTCTCCATCACATATGTATTCATCTTCAGCCAATTTCCAATCTCCCCCTGTGTCTGGTCTGCTATAATTTCAATCTGCTTCATACTAGAATCCCGCAGTTTCCCATAAGAGATAAAAAGATTCAGCCCATTTGTTACCAACATAATTGCAACTACTACTCCGATAATCAGCAATGCAATCTGTATCCCCATTTTTCGAGGCTTTTTTTCTTTTCCATTTACCAAAATCCGATTAGGAACTCTTGTATTTTTCTGTGTTTGTGAGCCGATTTGTTTCATATTTTTTGTCTCCATGTTATCTGCACTTCCTTTCTGTATGTCCAATCCCAGAACACCCTTCTTTTCCTAGTAAGATTATAGCATTTTTCAACAAAAAATAAAATACCATTATTTAATTTTTGATAGTGTAAATTTACTTTCAGATTTTATTGATGAGAATTCACCTAAAACAATTAACTAATATAGAATTTACGAATTTTATTTTTATAATACAATACTTTTACTTTTATAATCAAAATTCTTAGTTTTAGACAAAAAACATTTCGAAGGGGACGCCAGAGCATGTTTGGGGTACGTTGTTCCACTCTCTAGAAGATAAGAAACTCTAAGACTTCTGAATTTAAGTAAACCCAACCGGACGGATCGGGGTGCAATTCGCCCGTACAGCGGGCTAAACACACCCCTTTTTCGGGCACAAGTGCCCTCAAATCCTACTGAATCGACAGAAGTCTAAGAGTTTCTAACTTCCTCCGAAGTCACAACGTCCCCCAAACACACTCTGGCTGTATGGCTCCGCAATCTACGTTTCTTTCTCTCCTTCTATATTTTCTATAAATAAATCAACTACTCTCTACGCAATGAATTGACCACCCTCTACAAATACATGAATCAACTATAAACTTATCGGCAGGAAAAGACAGCTAGAGTGAGAAAGGGAGTTCTTTCCGCTGTGACTTCGGAAGAAAGTTAGAACGTCTTATACTTCTGTCTATCCACTAGGATTTTTGCCATTCCCGAATGGCAAAAAAGGGGTGTGTTTAGCCCGCTGTACGGGCGAATTGCACCCCGATCCGTCCGGTTGGTTGCACGTAGGTGCAGAAGTATTAGATGTTCTTACTTTCTGGAGAGCAAAACAGCGGGAAGAACTCCCTTTCTCACTCTAGCGTCCTCCCCCCAATTCAAACAAAATTATTTCCTTTTCACCTGAATTTTGTCATGAATCCCATACCTTCTTCATAAATTGTAGCAAAGAAATCTTTTGAGGGTTCTTCTTTGAAAAGTTACAATTTATTAAAAAGCCGCCAGATCGAAAAACGTGTACTTGAAATTGCACAATATATTATTGAAAAAAAGGCTACTGTACGAGAATGTGCAAAACAATTTGGTGTCTCCAAATCAACTGTACACAAAGATATCACGGATCGCCTAGAGGAAATTGACCCCCTGCTTGCCGGACAGGTTAGAATTGTTCTTAATCTAAATAAATCCGAGCGTCACATAAGAGGCGGACTTGCCACCAAAGAAAAATATAAAAAAAGCAAATATCCGGCACTTTAACCGATATTTGCATCTTCTTCGGGGGGATAGCGCCTATCCGCATCACTGCGGATAAGCGCCAGAGTTATGAAAATGTTAAGTTATCTACCACTTATCTGTGGTATGTATATACTATACAAAGGAAATGTGTCTATTGTTTGTCCGAAGTCTAAAGAAACCATAAATTGCCGAAACAAATCATAAACAAATTATAAAGCATCTTACTTTTCACAATCAAGTAAGGAAGGTTGTCTGTGTGCATAAAAAAACACCAGACATTTCTGGTGCACTTTTTGGGGGGTACCTGACGGATCGCTCCGCCAGGCTTGAGTATGAAAAAGCTTTGCATATTCATTGTGATAGGGTCAATGCTGAATATGCGGGATACTATTCGGAAATAGTATGTTATATTTATACCCCCGTTTTGTGATGGGAATGTGATAAAATTATGAACATTCTGTGAACATTTTATTTCTTTCTGCTTTTCTCTACTGTTCTGTAGCTAAAGAAGCCAGATATTCTACCACTTTTGTAAATAACATGCTTTCACGAATATAAGTTTCTCCTCCATAATAAGAAGTAATAAATTCTTCTGTCATTCCGCTGTTTTCTACTAATTCTTTCATTTCTGTCTGATACTCTTCATCCGTAACAGTCATATTCTCTGCCATTGCAATAGAATAAAGCACCATGGTCTCATTCATCATACTTTCTCCATAGTACTGGCACTCCTCTTCAAATGACTCCTCCGTATAGCCATTTGCATTTAACAGTGTTGCAAAATCAATTCCAAACTGCATTGCCATCTGTTCATAATAAGAACGTAATTCCTGTGCATAGACATCTACTTCCTCCTGAGGATAACCGCTAATTGTAGCATTATTCACTGCTTGGAACCATAACTCCCGCATCCGTTCTTCGTCACGTTCTCTATAGATCTGATCTTTTACCATCTGCTCATACTCTTCTAATGTCTGATATTCTGTATTTGCCACAACATTGTCTAATGTATATTCTGGTGCCACAACGCCGTCAATCGAATTTACTTTTACATGAAACACAACCGGCTTTCCTGAAAAATCTGGATTATTTTCATAAGGATCTGGAAAATTCAAATTCAAATCTACTTCTTCTCCAATTTTCACACCAACCAAACCGCTTTCAAATCCCTCAATAAATCCTCCTGAACCAATGGTCAAAAAATCTCCTTCTGCACTTCCCCCTTCAAAGGCTTCTCCATCCATATAGCCGGTATAGTCAATATTTACGGTATCTCCCTCCTGCACGGTGTCCCGAAAACTCTGCTGAATCCGCTCTGCTACTTCCTCTTCTTCAATCAGAATCGGCTCCATGGAAAGTCCCTTATATTCTCCTAATGATACATAATTACTATAATCTTTTATTACAAATTCGGTTGTCTCTTCTTCAGTAGTAGTCTCTGTCTCCCCCTCTGAAGAAGCTACCGTAGTGGTATCCGTTTCCCCCATAGCAGTAGTGGTTTGTGTTACATCAGCATTTCCCCCACATCCTGCTAATAATACCGTTGCCATCACACCTGCTGTAAGAAATTTTAACGTTTTTCTCATTTTCCTTATTCCCTTTCTGAACTATACTTTGATTGCATCCATAAAAATATATCTGTAACCCAAACAGACTCTATATTTATATCATATCTAGAAAAAAAAAGAAAGCGTTTCCCAAAAGTTCACGCATTTTTCATAATTTTCTTACTAAGAAATCAGCGTGTAATCCGCCCTTTTATTAACGAAATACACGCCTTTTCCTCTCTTACAGATATTCCTTTATCTTCTCTATTAAGCTCTGATATTCCTCTTCTGTCAATGTCTTCTCCCCTGGATTCATCGCAAAGACTCCTCCCCACTCATATTCTTCTTTATACTTTGGAACCAGATGAAAGTGAAGGTGATGTCCTGTATCCCCATATGCCCCATAATTAATCTTATCTGGACAAAATGCCTTCTGCAGTGCAAGAGAAACCTTGGCAATATCAGCAAAGTAAGCATTTCTCTCTTCTTCTGATAACTCCGTCATATCTCCTACATGCTTCTTATGGGCAACGATTACACGTCCCTTATGACTCTGTTCCTTAAATAAATACAACTTAGAAGTCTCCAATTCACAAATCTTAATCCCAAATTTTGCTACTAATTCTCCTTCCATACAATACGCACAGTTTGTATCCTTCTCCATCCTATCCTCCATTCTGCTGATTTTCAGTCTGTTTCGTCTGTCTTTTACTTCTCTTTTAGTTTACCACAGTTTTTACAAATGTCAAACCAAACCCACTTTTATTTTTATTCCTCTTTCCCTGCAATCAACTCTTTTGCATAAGGCAAAGTAAGAATCCAGTCACAAAACCGATGCCATTCCTCTAACTTATGCTCTTTTCTGGCATAATACATATTGGAAAGATTTTCATAATTCATGGTACAAGTCCGCATCTGATTATAACTTTCTGGAAGAAGCTGAATTAAATCATACCAATCCTCTTTCTTTTTTTCTGCTATATAGTTTAATCGTACCTGTTCTAGATAATCTACTACTTCTGTCATAAACTGCAGCGTCTGCTGTGTCATCTGATCACAGCTAAAATCTTCTAACTTAAACGGTTTACTATGAATTTTATGCATGGTGCTTGTCGAGTTAGCTACTGTTCCCACTTTATAAGTATCATATTCTTTCCACCAATAGATAGGAGCCGTTATATCCACTGATACAAAAATCTGCCGGATAAATTTTCTGTGATCACTTCCGGCTTTTGCCAGTCTTTTTGCAAGTCCTAAATCATTTTCTCCAAGTATAAAATTTCCTTCTTTATCATAAAAACTATCCATCTTATCCCAACTGTTTTTGGGATTTCTTGCTCCTCGTATCGCATTTTCCAAATTCATAACACAAGTCTTTTCTAAGCGAATCATAATTGCTTTCTAATTGCCTCCTTATAGGATATAATTTTCGATTATACCCTATTTTAACTTTTGTGTACAGCATAAAAATAAAAAATATCACTATTTTAGAAAAAAGTATTGACTCCCACGCAGCATAATATGATATTTTTTCTTAATTTTTCTTTTCTCTGATAGTTTTAATTTCTTTTATTATTTTATCTGTCCAGTCGTCATCTTGGCTGCCTACTATAAAGACACGAAATCCATAAATTTTTCCATTTTCAGCAACGGAACGATCATCATCTATGTGTAAATCAATCCGATATTTACTTGGATATTTAGACGGCATCCCTTCTATATGACCTACCTGTACTTCTTTTGCATGTTTTATTCCATTCACAATACCATCTAATTTTATTCCGTAACAACGAAATAAACCTCGTATATAATGTTCAGAACGATAAGAAGTTGTATAAATCCATAATTCTATACCTTGCTCACGAATATATTTCATTAATTTTATCGTTCCTAAACGCAGCCGTTCTTTATACAGCAGACAAAAAGGAAATTTCAACGCCTGTTCCGTTTTAAATTTTTCTTCTGATACAAAAAGTGTATCATCCAAATCAAATGAAATTCTCATTTTATTACCTTTGAATCCTTTTCTGCAATAATCGTCTTTATTTTTATTTCTTTAAATTTGAATCTGTAATCCAAATAAACTTCATTTCTCAGTTTCTAATACAAAGCTTCCATTTCTTCTTCCTTTTTTCTGGCTTACGGGGTCAAATCGGATATTCGCAATCCACTTCGCTACTTGCTCATAACCTCATAGCTGCTATCGCAGCTTTTCAGTGGGAGTCTGCACTCCCACTGAAACAAGGAAGTCCCAACCCACCGCTTTCGCCTTGGCGGCTTAGAAGCGGGGGACTTCCTTGATGAGGTTAAATTATTTTATTGTCCAATATCCATCATAAGCATATCCATTCTTTCCAATCAATAAATGCTCTGACTTTATAAATCCTACTTTCTGAATAGCTTTTATTCTTTCTACAGCATATATAGGGACCTTCGTAAGTATTCCGTCACAATCTAGCATTTCAGAAAGATGTGGTGTAATAAGCGAAATAATATCAAACAATCTATCTTCTTTTTCATAATCACTTCTTACATCCACCCTTAAAATTCCCATATTATTAAATTCATCTTCAGAAACCCGCAGGCATAACTCAATCGTTCCAATTACACTGGCTATCTCTTTATCAACAATAGAAAACCTGACAAACCAACCATTTTTATATGATAAATTCCAAAAATTAAGGGCTTCTGTCATTCTTTCTTTTGTTGCATAATAAAAATTATCCCCATCGCAATTATCACTATTAAAAAATGGCAAAGCATACTTATCACTATAAACCTTCAATAAATCATTACAATCTTCATTTACAACTGCTCTTAATAAAAACTTCTCACTTTCCAATACAGGACAGGTTTCATAAATATTCATAAATCACCTCCACAATTTTATCAATCAATACCCAATTAAGCCGTATCTTTCCATCGTTTTTGAATCTGTATCCTCCAATCTTACCATAGATTCTATTTTATTTAGAATATCACAATATAACTCTACTTTCAACATGCTGCTTTTTTATAGCTTATTTACAAAACTTATCTTTAGTAAAAGGAATTTCGAAATCCGCTCCGCTACTTCCTTGATAGGTTAAATCTAGTATTTTTAGTAAATTTTGTTCTTATATTATCTGAATTATACTAAAATATAATAGTTTATTCAAAATATCCTTATCTGATATCCTTTACATCCTGGTTCCTATTATTACTTCACTGTTTTATAGCATTGGGATAAATCTGCTCCATTTTAGCATCCCCAAAATGCTGATCCATCTCCTGTTCCCATCTATAAACCGCTGCCTTTCCTTCTGTCCGTGTATCATAACGCACCAGAGCCAACATGGATATAAAAATATTAAAAATCATAAATATTAGAAATATACCTGTTAGTATCCAACTGGTTTTCTTTTGAATCATCTCAATCAGACGTACTGCTTTCGGATATAAAACTTTCATCCATACAACTGCCGCAAGCCCCCAAAAGAAACAGTAGAGCAGATTAATTCGTCCTCCCAGATTAAAGGGCATAGCACTATAATCCCAAAATACTTTTCCAAATACAATTTCTGTAAAAACACTGCAAATATATTCATAAGCACCGCCAAGAAAAAATCCTACCCAAAAAATATAGTGCTCCTCCCTGTTCCTGTCTTTATAAAGCAGTACCGTTACAAGAGCAATCGCAAGTCCCCATACCACACTAAAATGTCCCCATACCAAGCTGCTCCGGCTCATCCATACACCTGCCGTAATCCGGCAAAATATCGTTTCTATAATATCTCCTGCAAACGCTCCGATCACAAACAGCCAAAATACCTGAACAAAACTGCATTTTTCTTCACCTTTTTCTATTTCTTTCTCATGTTTTGGCAAAACAGTAGGATACGACCTTCCTATTCTTTTTTCAATATGCCCCGAAACTTTTACAGCAAGCCGGAGAGTCCATCTTTGCAGTCTATGATTCCACTTAAGCAGATAGGGAAGCTTTTCTTCCATATGAGAAATCGCTAAAAGAGAACCTAACATATCTGCTACTGCTATTGCAATCAATCCCCAAATAACAGTTTTTCCTACCATTACAGGAATACTGCGATAAAAACCTAAAATAATCCTATTTCCATACCGAACCGCCAAAAATCCAAATATTCCCCAAAGAAGAGAATACTGCAGACAGATATAGCCATTAAAATTCCATTTTCTGCCGGAATAGTCCCACCATTTTTTCTGTCTTAACCGTTCCAACAGTTTTCCAGTCATCCACTCTACAGCGGTTGCTATCACCATACTTCCTAAAAAAAGGAACCATCTGTCCTCCTTAAGTTCCTGCAAAAAAATAGTCAACAGCACTCCAGTAAAGCCATATACAAAACAAAATGGTCCTGACGCAAAGCCTCGATTTCTAAAATCTCTAACTTTTAGTGTTGCAACTGCTGTTTCCACTACCCATGCAAGAAAAGAATAGACAAAAAAGATACTTGCCATTTCATAAAAAATCCTTTCGGTTGTCATAAGCGGAAACCCACTGCCCTTGGGCGGTGGGAGGAAGCCTTGTAAACTCTTGCAAAAAATATGATTCATTTTATTTTTCCTCCATATTGCCTGTTTTTATAATAATACATACTGTAACTGAACGATCAAGAGTTTTTCTAAAAATTCACAAATAATTTATTGTTATAAAATAATATTGGATTTATTTTTATAAGAATCAGAATATTTTAAGAATTTTTCTTTATAATAACTAAAAATAACAATTTTCAATTCCATCTCCAGACTCCTGCAATACCACCAATAAGCAATCGGCTTCAGCTGCTCTTTATAAAAAAACACCAGCCATTTCTGACTGATGCCTTATTTTTCAACTATTTTCTGCATACTTCACCGGTAAATCGAAAATTGCTACTATAAATTAATATCTATTTTGTACTCGTCATCAATAAGAAGATAGTTTATTCCACTCTTTTGGGCATGTTCTAAGACCTGGGCATTATCTTCTAATACCCTTTTTAAAGTGCAATCCTCATCATCCAAACGATTTTCTATCGCATTTGCATACCCTTTTATATCATTAAAATGTTTTTTAATATAACGTTCACTCATAATAAGACAATAGTATCTTATATCCTTAAGATAGTCTTTTGTAAAATCCTTTTTCCAATCAAACGGAATATAACATCCTTCCACAATAAGATTTTGTTTATTCTCTATGGCTGTTTTTATTATTTCACAGACAATAGGCCATAAATATTTCGTTAGTTCAGCATCCTCACTGATTGGTGTAAGTTTCGTATTTCCGCTGCGAATCAGCCCCATCTTTAAATGATCAATAGATAAATAGGGATATTGATATTGTTCAAGCAGTTTTTGTGCCAACACCGTCTTACCTGTATGAGAAGCACCTGTAATCAAAATTATCATCATTTTTCTCCGTAGTTGTTGCTATTCTGCCAATAACAGAATTTCCGCCTGTACCTTCTTAAAATTTTCCTCTAATGCATCTGCACCATCTAAAACAATCTGTTTACAAAGCAACAATTTCTGCCATTCGTCATGTTGTGCCTTACTTCTCATATTGACACTGCCAGTATCATATTTTCTCGCCCATTCCATAAATTCTATATGGTTCGTATACATATCACCTTCCGGCATAATTCGATCCCCAAATTTTTGCTTTTCTCTATTCTTTAATCTTTCAACTCTTATTTCAGTATCTGTAACAAGCCTAATTGCTAGTGTAAACAGTGGAATTAATTCATCTCCCCAGTCTACTAATGAACCGGAAATTACTACATTATCATTTTCTAAAATATCTTTTTTCATTAAAGCAAGCCGTTCTTCTTTTCTTCTTTTCGTAGTATACTTCGGATTAGTTGGCAGCCAGAAATAATCATCCGTATCCATAAACTTATATCCTAATTCTTCACTAATTTTTCTGCCTAGTGTAGAAGTTCCTGAACCAGATGCCCCATAAACATATATTACATTCTTCATTTTCATCACCTACAATTTTTACAAAATTTGTTTCTGCTTTTACCGGGTATGCGTTCCTCGCTGCAAAGTATTTGTACCCGCCTTTCAGAAATGTCCCATTTCTCCGCTGCTTGTGAAACAGACATATATTCCATAATATTTTCCTGTCTTTTCTGTAAATATTATCAGTATAATTATACTCGGACAGCCGAATAATATCAAGTATCATAATATAAATTATTAGAAGTACTGATGGGGCATACCAGTATCAAAACAACCATAGATGTGTATACCCATAGTAAGCAAACTAATTAGAAAGTTTATTTGAGATTAGAAGGAATTGCAGGGGATTATAAAAAGAAAAAATAGAATGATAAATGGAGAAATTGTTACAAAATATGGTGTAAGTTCGTTGAAATTAAATGCATTGTATGTTATCTTAAATAAGGAGGATACTTTCGTGTATTATTATATTTTTATATTAGGAGAATGTAAATTGAAAGCAAATATAAAAGAAATATTTGAAAATTGGAATGAGACACTTATATGGTCTTGTTTACAAGGGATAATGGGAGAAATATACATTAATTCTGCAGAAGATGCAGCAATGGCAATATTAGGGGATTTTGTATTTTATGCAGGAAACCCAAGTGAAGAATTAATTAGATTTAAGCCGGAAAGCTGCAGGCAGAGCTTTATTATTATGGTTCCGCAGAACGAAATATGGGCTGAATTGATTGAAAAATGTTATATGGATAAAGCTAAGAAAGTTACAAGATATGCAATCAAAAAGGAACGAGATGTTTTTGATATATTGAAATTGGAACAGGCAGTTTTGGATATACCGAAAGGTTATGAATTAAAGATGTTACAAGAACAGGAATATAATATGTGCCGAAATAATAGCTGGGCGAATGATTTAGTATCCCAATATAAGGATTATGACACATATAAAGAGTTAGGCTTAGGTGTGGTTGTATTAAAGGATGGAGAATTAGTAGCCGGAGCCTCATCTTATAGTACATACAAGGAAGGCATTGAAATAGAAATTGACACAAGGAAGGATCATCGAAGAAAAGGACTAGCATATGCATGTGGTGCAAAGCTAATTTTAGAATGTTTGAAAAATGGCTTATATCCAAGTTGGGATGCACAGAATAAATGGTCAGTGGCGTTGGCTGAAAAATTAGGATATCATTTTAGTCATGAGTATACTTCTTATGAAATAATAGGATATTGAGTATTGTATTGAACGAACCATAACATACTTTATCTGATAATTGGAGGTGCTAATATGGCTCAAAAAATTTTGATAGTAGATGATGAGCAGGAAGTTTTGAGTATGTTACAACGCTACTTTCTGCTTGATGGTTATGAAGTGATTACCGCGGCAGGAGGACAGGAAGCATTGCAGAAATTAGCCGGAAATCCAGATATTATTTTGCTGGATATAAATATGCCGGACTTTGACGGACTTTCACTTTGTAAAAACATACGGGACTTTGTTTCATGCCCCATTTTGTTTTTAACTGCTAATATTGAAGATAGCGATAAAATTAAAGGCTTTCGTGCTGGCGGCGATGATTATATTGTAAAACCTTTTTCTATTGATGAACTGGGGGCACGTGTTTCGGCTCATTTACGCCGGGAAAGGCGGGGTAAACACAAGTCAAAAGTTTTTTTCGATCGTTCTTTTGTGATTGACTATACGGAACGGGCGGTGTATTTTAACGGGGAAGAAATCGCTTTGCTGAAAAAAGAGTTTGACATTATTGAAGTCCTTTCCCAAAACCCAGGACAAGTTTTTGATAAAGAGCGGCTTTATGAAGCCGCATGGGGAATAGATGGACTTGGCAACAATTCTGTCGTTGCAGAACACATTAGAAAGATCCGTGCTAAATTTGCTGCTGCCCATGCAAAGCAATATATAGAAACCGTATGGGGGGTGGGCTATAAATGGCAAAAATAAAATGCCATCTTCGTAATATGCCTGTTTTAGCAACCTTTTTATTACTTACAACAATATTTCTTATTGCAGCTATGTTGGTAGTTGAAATAGAAAGAACCTTATTACAAAACGGACAATATACGATTGCATTTCGATATTCAGATATTGTGGAGGGCTTTAATGGAATAAAGGTATGGGGTACCAATTCAACATATACTCTGTCAACACAGGACAGCCGCCTTATGCAGCTTTACGAATTGCTTCTTTGGTTATTACCTCCTGCCACATATTTTATCTGCCTGTTTATAGCAGGTATCATTTTTTACCATAGCAAAATTAAAATCCCACTCTCTCTGCTTTCTTCTTCTGCTGCAAAGATAGCAGAAAAAGATTTGGATTTTAATATCCATTACAATAAAAATGATGAAATGGGACAGCTCTGTATCGCTTTTGAAAAAATGCGTTCTGCCCTTGAAACCAACAGCCGGGAAATGTGGCGGCAAATGGAAGATAGGAAAAGACTTAATGCAGCATTTTCCCATGACCTTAGGACACCGCTAACAGTATTAGAGGGACATTTAGGGATATTGCAGAAATATACACCAGACGGAAAACTGACAATAGACGACTTAAAAGAAGTATATACATCTATGGCAGGTCAGGTTGACCGTCTGAAAATTTATGTTTCTGCTATGAATGATTTACAGCGTTTAGAGGATATTGAAATCAAAAAACAATTCGTACAGACTGCTGATTTTATCATGCAGCTGAAAGACACGGCAAAAATTATATGCAGCAGCAAACAGCTTACATTTTCCAATGAAATTATGACAAAAACGATTTATATATGCCCGGAAATTGTGATACAGGTCGTTGAAAATCTGTTATCAAATGCGATACGCTTTGCCCAAAGCTCCATTTATATAAAATGCGATACGATAGACAATCACTTTATAATCAACGTCACTGATGATGGAATAGGATTTCATAAAACCGTTCTAAAATATGCTACAAACCCCTTTTACACAACCGAAAGAAAAGATAGCAGCGGTCATTTTGGACTTGGACTTAATATCTGCAAAATACTTTGTGAACGGCATAACGGAACGATTACATTATCTAACCTGCTTACGGGTGGAGCCAATATAACAGTTTCCTTTGGAATGAATGAATAATCAACATACTATAAACTCCTTGCTTCTTTGCAGGGAGTTTTTTATTTGATAGATATTTGAAAATTAGCTGTTACTATCTCTTTATCAACACAGGACAACAAACAAGAAAGGTGGCAAACTATGTTAGAAATCAAAGAGGTTACAAAAACTTACAATTCAAAAGGTATCAGCTATCCTGTTTTAAAAGGAGTTACTGCGACCATTCCAGATGGTTCATTTGTTGCTGTTATGGGACCGTCCGGCAGCGGAAAAACAACTCTGCTTCATTGTTTATCCGGCTTTATTACAGCCGACAGCGGAGCAGTCCTTTTAGACGGACAGGATATACTTACAGGAAACGAAACAACTCTTGCTGAAATAAGGCAGCATAAACTTGGCTTTGTTTTTCAAGATTTTATGCTGCTGAATGGGCTGACAATACAAGAAAATATATTTCTGCCACAAATTATTGCCGGAAAATCACAACAAAAAATGGAGAAAAATACAAATCATCTACTTTCTATGTTTCATATTGAAGATATTGCAAACAAATATCCCGCCGAAGTTTCTGGCGGACAAAAACAAAGGGCTTCCATTGCAAGAGCATTATCAAATAACCCCTCTATCATTCTTGCTGACGAGCCTACAGGAAATCTTGATACGAAATCCAGTGCAGCAGTCATTGGTGCATTTTTAGATGCAAAAGAAAAAATAGGAGCTACTATTTTCATGGTAACACATGACGCTTTCGCTGCGTCTTACGCTGATAAGGTGATTGCCTTAAGGGACGGCATTGTATTTGGTGAGCTGCTGCACCGGGGACAGCCTAAAGAATTTTTAGATGAACTGCTTAATTTTACACGAAAGGTAAATGGTGAAGAATATGACACTCAATGAAATCAGCCGCAAACTAATTAAGAATGAAAGAAAACAATATGGTCTTTTCTTTTTCTCCGTCCTATTTGCTGTTGCCATGATTGGGGCATATGGTGTATTGCAGTATAGCCCAACAGTGACAAATGTACTGATTGACGGAGGCTCAACACAGACTATTTCACAAGGTATGTTTTTGGGTTCCATATTGGGAATTACTGTTTTCCTGATTTACGCTGACAGCATTTTCCTTAAATACAAATCCTGCGAAATAGGTATTTTTCTTTCGCTTGGTATTGATCGCCGAAGCGTACAAAGTATTGTAACAAAGGAGTTTACCATCCTGTTTCAGACTGCTGCATTGACGGGACTGTTTTTGTCCGTTCCCCTTAGTTTTTTAAGCTGGTCATTTCTCAATGTGTTCTTAAAAACTCAAGAAACCGCCTTTACAATTGGTTGGAGCGGGCTGGCTATTGCTCTTTTGTTTTCCATTTTCGCATGGTTTGTTTTAAGAACGGCTAACCGAAAATATATCAAAACAGTAGATATTATGAAAATCCTTAAAAGCTCAGATACAAATGAAGAAGCAAAAAGCGGCAGTCTTTTTTTCTTATTATTAGGGTGTTTGCTTGTTCCCATTGGAATTATACTGTTTTTTACTTTGCAGAATATAGGCGGCTTGCTTTATACGTTTCTTGCTTTTGTTGGAATGGCAGCTGCCGTCTGGGGAATTTATATTCTAATTATACAGCTTGCTTCCATCGGTGATATTTTAAAAAGGTACAATCCTTCTAAATATTATAGAGATATTGTTTTCTATAACCTGTTAAAACAGAAAATCCGGCAATATACAAGGTCCATTTTGGTTGCAACCATTTTAATTTTCTTTACCGTCTTTGGAATTGGATTTATAGCAGCGGGCTTTATAGACGGCTATAATATAGCAATCAATGAACCTTTTGATTACACAATCAGCACAAACACAAACAAACCAGAAATAACAGAACAGCAAATTTTAATGTTAGCCGCAGAAAGCAATACGATAATTACAAAAATTGCCCGTATCAACTGCCTTTTACTTGGTGTCCAAAACACTTATAAAGGCGGAGCTACAGACTGGAGTTCCCGTGTGATTATTAGTGCAGATGATTTCAATACCATTTCTGCCATGAATATCAGTGTTCCAAAGGGAACATACACATTTTACTATGACAGTACAATGGATTATAAATTAAATGCATTTTGCGGAAACGGAAGTCTTGTTTTCAATCCAACGACAAAAGCAGAATTTCAGCTATCACAAAATGCACCCATATGTTCTAATGGCTTGTTTAATTCCCGTTCTTTCTTTTCTTCATTTTTAATTTTCAATACAGAGGATTATAACAATATCTCTGCTAATCTTGGAGATGAATATAAAGTTACATCCTATCTCTTGAATGTAAGGGATTGGAAAAATACTTCAGATTTTCAAAAAGATATTTTAAGAACCATTATTGAGAATAATCAAGGCGAGATTTTTACAAACTGGCACAATAGTGCGACCTTTGACAAGACCAAAAGCAAAGCAGAATATCTGGCTTATAAGGGCAACGAAACAAAAATAGCTCGTATATGGGCATTATATCCGCTGTCAAAATTAAGCAGTGCAACAATACAATTTGAAGCCTTTGCAACCTACCTAATGCTATTACTGTTTATCGCCATTGTTGCGTTTGTATCTTCTATTATGGTAATTGGATTAAAAATAATCAGTACAATATGGGATGACGCCATTGTATATAACAATCTGCAAAAATTGGGAATGACAAAAGAAAAAATTAAAAAGCTAATTACAAAACAGATGTTATTTGTATATTTTATTCCTACTGTTCTTGGCTGCTTTACCGGGGCCTTTACAACATATCGAATTATGCTTGTATCTGGTGTTATCTATATTGGAAAAA
This sequence comes from uncultured Lachnospiraceae bacterium, assembly GCA_910585255.1. GTDB lineage: Bacteria > Bacillota > Clostridia > Lachnospirales > Lachnospiraceae > MGBC114844. The sequence continues at coordinate 7,667 of CAJUEI010000006.1, read as the reverse complement.
CAATGGCGTTAGTTGGGGGAGTTTGCGGGTTAGTAATTATTTTACAATTAATTATTTTTATTGTGCTGCGTTCAAAAGCTACACAAGACAATATTTGATGCAAGTAAATATTTATACTAAATCCGCTTCTTGTTATCCTCGGCGTATTTGCAATTTAAACTAAGCTATCAAAACAAAGAAAGACTAACCACCGCTAAATGATTCGTCTTTCTTTCAAAAACTTGTGTCAAATATTAATCAATTTATCTTCTAATGTCTGAAACCCTTACTCTTCCAAGCCTTAATCTAATGTATAAGGCATCAGTGCGAAATTTCTAGGCATCCACACCATTCCAGTACCGTTCCTTATATTTCCTATGTTTTCCCTTTCTTTCTCTTACCATTTCCATACCGTTCTGTACACCTTTTGTACAAAAATTTGTGTCAAATCTTGTGTCAAATTTTTAAAATAAATGCCGCCTTCTTCTTCCTAAAGTTCCTTTCTATTCTTTTATTTTCCTCTCCTATAAGCTTCCTCTTATCTGAAAGTACATAATAAAAATCTTCTTTTTTTACATGGAGTAACAATTACACTGGAACTATCAAAAAATTTCGTTCTTATTCATCTGTGAAACTTACCTCATTATTTTGATAACAATGCGATAGTATCTTACAGTCACCCATAAACTTATACTCCGTTAAACTATATTTACTAAAATCTCTAAACTTTAATGAATTTTCTAAATAAGAATACTCTGCAAAATTACCTGGTAACATGGTGCAAATCATACCATCCGACTTTATTGTAACATCATTTATATAAAGTAATCCAAGTGGAAATAAAAATACATTCTTAATATTAGAAGGTTCATTTGTTAAACAAAAACTAAATTTGACATTTTTTATTACAATTCCACCAACTTGCACACTTCTTAAAAAACCTTTATAAGATACCTGACTTCCAGCAGAACCTTGTGTACGAGATTTCATGAAACAATTTTTTAGTCTACCAATATTCACGATAGATTCTTTCGGAGGATGCAATTCCAGTTCATCGAAATCTACAAAATCTAGTTGACTAATAAACCTCATATCAGTTATGACATGCAAATTATCAGCACCAGAATCTATAATACACTTGCCATCCAATATTCTATCTGTACTTTTGTTATATAAATAAATGGAAGAATATAATTTTACTCCAATTCGATTTGTTTTCCATAAAAAATGAAACATACACTCTCTCCCAGTATACTACCTTCTCTCTTTATTCTCTACAATCTCAAAATTATCATCTGGTTCTACATATTCACCAAATGCAAAAAATCCATCAAATTGATGCACAAACTCTTCTTTTGTTCGATACCTTGTATTAATTTCTTCAATATGACCATTATCTATCCCATCAAATAATGCATGAAATCTCTCAATATCTCCTTCACCATCTACATCTCCAATATAAAAGTTATCATCTTTATTCCAACCGAATACTCGACAACCAACTGGTGGATATTGTAATTCATAATCTCTTTTTACATCCGTACATAAAATACTACAATTTGGATACATTTCAAGTATCTCTCTCCAAGAGTGAAAATCCGTATCAAAACCATAACCAACTCTCTTTGGTGAAGTCACTATCGTTAACATAGAAACCCTCCTTTCTTTTCCGTTCTTCTAACTATTTTTTATTATTTTATCACATTTCATTAAAAATTGCAAATTCACACCTCATAAAAACAGAAGAAACTTATAAACTAAAACTTTTATAAAATTATCTATTTCAATGATATTTTCAAAATGGATTTCACGCTTTTGTAACTTTGTAAATTTATCCTGCCATAAAAAACAGATGCTTTCTTCTTTTTCCGAAATTCCACATCTGTTTTTCATTGTTTCATTTTTTCTTTTTTATAAACCTTCCACAATTCCTTCTAACTTCGAATAAACTTTCTGATTGGTTAGTACAAAGTTAGAAAGAAATCCTATAATTCATTTATCATCCTTTCTTATTTTCATAATTAAAATGAACCATTTATCCATATTAAAGTTACTTTTCATTTTATAAGCATCTCACTCATTTTCCTAATAAATAATAAAATAAACTATATCATTCTATCTTTCACAAGCCTTCTCCCCTTTTTCTAATTAAAAAAAGACGAACCACCACAAAATGATTCGTCTTTCTTTTAAAAACTTGTGTCAAATATTAGTCAATTTATCTTCTAATGTCTGAACCCCTTGATTTTTCAAGCCTTAATCTAATGTATAAGGCATCAGTGCAATATGTCTTGCCCTTTTAATCGCTACAGTAAGTGCTCTCTGATGCTTTGCACAGTTTCCGGTAATTCTTCTAGGAAGAATTTTTCCTCTCTCCGATACATATCTCTTTAATTTATTGGTATCTTTATAATCAATCGTATTGCTCTTATCCCCGCAGAATACACAAACCTTCTTTCTTCTGCGCATACCGGTCGGTCTTCTTCTCACACCTTCCGCCTTATCGCCTTTTTCAGCTTTATTGAATGCCATCTCTATTCCTCCTTTATGGAATCCTATAAATCCCTCTAAAATTTAATTAAATGGAAGCCCTTCGTCCTCTACTCCATCTGGAATATTCATAAAGCCATCTCCAACTGCATTGTTTGGCTGTGGTCTGGAATCTGGCTGATAGCCGCCCATTCCCGCACCAGCCCCTGCAGATGCATTTTTACTTTCCGCAAATTCCTGATCGTCTACAATTACCTCTGTTGTATAAACCTTCTGTCCGTCACGATTGGTATAGCTTCCTGTCTGAATCCGTCCAGATACACAAATTTTTGTTCCCTGATGCAGATATTTTTCTGCAAACTCACCGCTTTTCCCAAAAGCAACACAGGAAATAAAATCTGCGGTCTGGCTGTTATCTGTATTATCACGTCTTCCTCTACGATCAACTGCCAGTGTATATCTTGCAATTGTCATGGAATTCTCACCCTGCGAAATCCTTATCTCTGGGTCTCTTGTTAGCCGTCCCATTAAGATTACTTTATTCATATAGTTTCCTCCATGGGTATTCTCCCGCCCTGCGGGTATCAATTATTATTTCAGACATATTATCTAGTTTCTTTTTATCTTAATTCTACTTCATGCAATTTTTTAAAAATCGCTTATACTTCTTGTTTTACTACTAAATACCGGATTACATTATCCATAATACGAAGATTTGCTTCCATTTTAGCCGGACATTCACTGTCAGCATCAAATTGAATAAAATAATAAAAGCCTTCCTTCATCTTCTGAATCTCATAAGCTAATCTCTTCTTGCCACATTCATCTACATTTGTTACAGTACCGCCGAAACGAGCAATATAGCCCTTTACCTTTTCAATTGTATTGGCTCTCTCTTCTTCTTCAATCTTTGTGCTAATCACAACAGCAACTTCATACTTATTCATGCTTTCTGCACCTCCTTTTGGTCTCTGGCTCCTTCTCTATAAAAGGAACAAGGAAATAAAATATATCACAATGGAGTATTCTACCATATCCTGTCCAAAATTACAAGCACTTTTTACCGTTTTCTCCTAAACTGAACCACTACCAGCTAAAGCTGGCAGGTTTGTTTGGCTGCTAAAGCAGCCTAAAGCTGTCCAACATTAAAGTTATCTCCTTTCATTTTCTCTTCTATATCTTGATTTTTTATATATTCTTCCATAATCTCATCTGTCACATTTCCACTACTTGCCACAAAATATCCTCTTGCACATAAATGTTGTCCCCAAAATTGCTTATTTAATTCTTTATATTCCATCTGTAATTTTCTTGATGTATTTCCCTTTATATATTATACAAGTTTGCTCACAGACAAATAGGGAGGAACACTTACTAAGAGATGGATATGGTCTTTTCCTACATATCCCGCTAATATTTCCACTTCATTTGTTTGACAAACTCCTCTTATTAGTTCTCTTGTTCTTAATGCAATTTTTCCTGTAATGACTGGCTTTCGATATTTTGTTATCCATACAATGTGCTACTTTATATCATATGTGCAATGTGCAAATTTTCTATAATGTTCCATATTTTCATCACCTCAAGTTATAGTATGTCTTATTTTTCATCTTTTTATTTGACTTGAAGTGATAGGGTTGACCTAAAGGTTTCGCCTGAAGGCGAGGGTTTTAACCCCATTATGCAGACAATAAATTTGTAAAAAGTTTGAGAAAAAACAAAGGTAAATGGGCTTGGTTTTTAAACGGATTTATGAAACTTTTGATTTTAGTGCTTTCAATGTTTATTATAGGGTTTTATATAATTAATTTACCAAGCAAAACATTATCTGATATATCAACAAATCAGTTATTTGTTTTACTATTTCTTTTATTTATGACTTTTATATTGTATTCATTCACAAGACAAATGGCACATTTCCTTTGTAATACATTTTTTCATTATATTGATAATAGGAAGATTTATCATGTATTTGGAATAGATAAAGGAGATAAAAGGCTTCAAGATAAATGTAAAGATAACATAAATAGCAATGTAAAAAAAGCATTACTTAGCTATTTTTTAGCTGTTTAAATGAAATGATAGAGGAATATGGTAATAATATGTATAATAATAAGGCAAATGAAAAAAATTTTTAGATTAAAAACAGTTTACACAGATAGACAGAATTTGATTTACAAAATAGGTGCCACAATGTTATAATACTATTGTCAAGGTAGTATTATAACCAGTTAATCATAGTAACACTTTTAAGAGGGAACGGCGACAAATTCCGTTCCCTTTTTTATGCTACTGATTCAATTTTGTAAATGTTTAATAAACAGACAGCAGGATAGGTGCTCCTGTTGCCTTGCTATCTTATTAAGAAATTTTCACGAGATGTTCTCACACTAATGCCCCCCTGCTACTCCCTTGTGTCAACATATGACCATCCAAAGCGAAAGCATACACCTCTGTTCCAAATTCTCTACTATGTATAATAAGCACCTCCCCTGCTGCCATTTCACCAGATTCTTTCAAATAATACCACTTCCCTTTATCCTTAATCCACCCAGTCTGCATCCAGCCATCCTTATCAAAATGATACCATTTCCCTTCAATTTGCTCCCAATCATTTTTCGTACATCCACCATCTATATGCTGGTACCACCAATGCCCATCTTGTTCCTGAATCCATTCAGCAACTGCCTGTACTTCAGCCTCTTCTATCTTATTTAAAATATGACTACTTATGGCAGCAGTTACTGCTTCCCGAAATCCAGCCATCGTATAACCCATATCTAATTGCGTCCACAGATGTTCCGGATCGCTATGATTAGAGGCGACTCCCCAGATGCTTCCTTCCTTATGGCTGATAATAACACCATTCACCAGCGGATCCAAGCTGTATTTCCTACAGAGATATGCGAACAACTCCACCGCCGCTTCATAGGTTCTCTTTACTACCGCTCGTGCTTCTGCCAGGTTGGAACAGGCAAAGTTTGAGCCTGCCGTGTACCGGATACACGCCGGCTCACACATCTCTACTCCAATATGAGTATTATTGCCGCTACCCCTGCTGCCAGAACCACAGTGCCATCCTCGATGGTTCCACGGAAGGGTTTGATACACCGTGCCATCGTTTCCATCAGCTTATGTCAAGTATGGGACAAAAATTTTTATTTCATTTGGATTAGCTATCAGAACCTAGTTCTTTTAATTTTAAGCTTATTGTCTCTTGCAGTTCCTTATTATTCACACAATTTTTATAAGCTTTATTGTACCAATATAAAATTTGCTCATTAGTCTGCACATTTTCTGCTATCATAATATATATATGGTTTTCTACTTTATCGGGCAATTTAATATGATTCTTTTTAAATTTATATTTATTATACTTACTTATCTCTTTTATCATATCATCAACAGTCCAGTCAATCTCTAAATAATCAAATTGTGTTATGGCGAAAATAAGTATATTGTATATGTTGCATTCTGATATCATTTCCAAATGCAGTTTCAATTTACTTACTATTTTTTCTTTATACTCTTTGTCAAGATTACTTATTGACAATATGTATATCCAGCATAACGCTAAAACGGCCGCTTTATTATTTTTTTTAATTTCACTAAAATGAGTTAAATACCTTTCCACACACTCATTCATATTTGGTACATTTTGAGGGTCAGATTGTATACATTGTAGAAGTCCTTCAAGATTAGCAATACCCATACTTCCGTCATTATCTTTCGCTTTACCCAACCAAATTGTAGGCGATAACTTTACATTAACTATCCCTGGCAATTCTAAATACCAAGGATAATCTTCTTTCTCAACTTTTTCACATTTTCCAACAAAATTTATAATAATATGTCTGACTAACCTTATTAGCCCACCATATGTAAGAAAAATAGCATGCTCCCATTCAAACGTATCACATTTGTCAGAAAAACTTCCAATTTGTAATTGCTTCATTATCGGTTTTAATTCATGAGCATATTTGGATCTAATACTATAAGCATTCTGCAAAGCATTTTCTAGTTCATCATAAGTAATACCTTTTCTATCTGTTGCTTCAAAAAAATTATTCGTAACATTAGACAACACGAAATTAACAAACCGTTTTGAAAGTTTTAAATGCTTATCCTTTATAAGAACTGTTTTAACCTTCTCAAACAACTCGTTATCGTATCCAGACAAAACTCTTTCTAATTTTTCCTTTATATCACAGTCATAATCATCCCATGTAGGAATATATTTATCATAATTTGATGATAAGGATTCTATGCAATATACTAATATGCTGTATGAAAGACTAATATCTTCATACAAAACTCTTATTGCTGAATAATATGCACTTAAACATTGCATAATAATTTTATAATCTTCCCGTCTTAGTCCTATCATTTGATTATAAAAAGAAATACTAAACTGAAGCTCATCATCGCTAATAAATTTATTATTGCGAACAATGTCACCCAGAAAGTGCTCAGATGTATCTCCTTGTGAAATATCCGTTCTTATTATTTTTTCAACAGCACTTTCATTTTCATCAAATATTCCATTCAGACTAAACGTCAAAATATATTTCATTTGACGAATAATTTCATCATCCCCTACTTTTACCAATATTTTAGTTGAATCAACCACTTCTATATTATTATCAAATCTTAATACATATGTAGGCATTCCTCTCTTCCAATCAACAGTATGCAATTCAATATTTTTATATTTAACGTTTCCATAATATTCTAAATTAGAATATAACACTCCATGACAGTCATTATGCCTTATTTCACCATCATTGCTAAAGAATTTACCTGATATAATTTGCAACATACTATAACCTCACAAACCATCTTAAAAATTTCTTTTGCTGTTTCAGTTCTTATCAAACCACCCCAAAATTCTCAAACATTATCTCCACCCTCCCCACCTTCTTCTCCGTATGATAATGCCCACAATACCACTTCCCATAATCCAATCTATCCTCAATCCGCCCAAACTCCCCATGGGTATCTCCCGTTATGTAAATCATACAATCATCCCTTCCAGATGCCCACCTTCCGGCAGTCACCCTAATTATACCATATCTTCACCGCATTTCACCTAAAATCTTTTCATAAACATTTGAGATGATATAATAAAGTTGTAACACAAAATAGGAAATAAATGATATACTTCAAGAAATGTAAAGGAAGGTGTTATATATGCCAAA
>CAJUEI010000005.1 GCA_910585255.1 uncultured Lachnospiraceae bacterium | reverse complement strand
AAACAAGGAAGTCCCCCGCTTCTAAGCCGCCAAGGCGAAAGCGGGGGACTTCCTTGATGAGGTTAAAAAATGCCTCCTTAAAAAGGAGACATTCCATCCCAATAAACAATCTTTCCTCCGCAAATAGTTCCCTTTACCTTTCCCGTCAGCTTCCATCCAGTAAAAGGAGAATTACATGCTTTTGAAACAAATCCATCCACTACCCACTCTTCTTCCGGGGCGAATAAAACTAAATCTGCATCCGCTCCCACAGACAAGGTACCTGCTTCCAAATGATATAACCGTGCCGGATTTACACTCATTTTTTCAATTAACTCCATCATAGTCAGATACCCTTTTCCAACCAACTCGGTAATCCCAAGTGCCAAAGAGGTCTCCAACCCAATAATTCCGCTAGGTGCTTCCGTAAATGCCCGTTCCTTTTCCTCCCTGCTGTGCGGTGCATGATCCGTAGCAATAATCGCAATCGTTCCATCCTTCAGTCCCTCTATCACAGCCAACCGATCCTCTTCTGTCCGCAACGGCGGATTCATCTTAGCAAGTGTCCCATAAACAGCAACTGCCTCTTCTGTCAAAGTAAAATGATGAGGAGTTGCCTCTGCCCATATATCTGCCCCCAGCCGCTTTGCAAACCTTACTAACTCCACTCCATAAGCAGAACTAATATGCTGTATATTCACCGCTGCCCCGGTATCCAATGCAATCATACAATCCCGTGCAATCAAACTATTTTCCGCCAATGCCGGAGAGCCGTAAAGCCCAAGCCGTTCCGACACCGCCCCATGATGAATTCCATTATTCTTGATAAACGCCGGATCTTCTTCATGAAAACTAATCGGTACAGAAAGTTCCTTTGCCTTCTGCATAGCCCTCTGCACAAAAGCCCCATCCCTTAAAGGAATCCCATCATCTGTAAATCCAACAGCCCCGGCTGCTTTTAAAGCCTCCATATCCGTCAGCTCTTTCCCCCCAAAATTTTTCGAAACCGCCGCACAAGCCAACACATGAATCGGTGTCTTTCTTCCCTCCTCCAAAACATACTGCAAAATCTCCGTCCGATCCACAACAGGCTTTGTATTCGCCATACAAACCACCGTTGTAAAACCTCCCTTTGCCGCTGCTGCTGCTCCAGTACCAATATCCTCCTTATAAGTAAAACCAGGATCCCGAAAATGCACATGTACATCAATCAGCCCTGGTGCAGCCACCCATCCAGATGCCTCTAATACTTCCTCTCCCTCCTGCATCCCTCTTCTCTCTATAATCTCCGACTCTTTTAATCCATAATATAAATAAACATCCGCAATTTTACCATCCCGAATCACAATATCCCCAATTCCATTTAACCCATTTGCCGGATCCATAATCCTTGCTTCCTTTACAATCATCTTTCTTCCTCTCTTCTTTTTTAACATTTCCATTAAAGATAAAAACAAAACCTTAAACCAACAGGGAACACCAGACAAAACCAGAACAAAATAGAACACAATTATTTGAAAAAAGAACAAAAAAAATAAGCGCGAGACGGGGATCGAACCCGCGACCCCCTCCTTGGCAAGGAGGTGCTCCACCGCTGAGCCACTCGCGCATGTCTTACTGACATAGAGTATCATACTACAATCTCTTCTATTTGTCAACACTATTTTTACAAAATTTTTTCACTCCAAATTCCATCATTCCAAACACAGCCATAACACCACTTCCGTCTGAACCACACAGGGAGCAGGATAAGAGAATTCTTTGCAGGGGTATTGCTTCCCGCCGGCACTTAGGTGCGGTCTTTTCGCACCTTATGTGTCCGCTGCGAGGAAGCCTTAGTGCAAACGGCCCCAGCAAAGAAATCTCTTATCCTGCTCCCGTCCGCTAGAATCCCTAATCCGCTAGAATTCCCAGTCCGCTAGAATTCCCCATCCGCTAGAATTCCCCGTCCGGCTGGAATTCCCCATCCGCTGGCTGGAATTCACCCCCCAAAGCCTCATTCCAACACCCCCGCAAGCTGCCGCATCCCATTCTGCACTTCTTCCATAGACTTCAAAATCTCCGCTGCTCCAACCCCCTGTGCCTCCGTAAAATTACTAATCTCCGCCGTATTCTGCACCGAACTCTGCGATATTTGCTCCACCAATTCCATAGCCTGAAGAAGCTCCTCCTTTAATCCAATCATCCCCACCAGCTCCGATTTCAGCACCCCAGTAACAGCAATTACCTCCTCCGAAGCGTGAAGCATCACCTTAAACAATTTCACTGTATCCTCCAGCTTCTCATTCGATCCCTCTACCACATCACAATTATAACGAATCACTTGATTTGTCTTCCCCACCGTGTCCACAATATCTTTCAATATCACATCAATCTTCTGCGTAGCGGCAGCCGACTCTGCTGACAAAGAATTAATCTCATCCGCCACCACAGCAAATCCTCTTCCGGCATCCCCAGCCCGTGCCGCCTCAATCGCAGCATTTAACGCAAGAAGATTGGTCTGCTTTGCAATCTGTCCAATACTCTCAATAATCTCTCCAATTGAAGTAGACTTCTGTGCCAAAGATCCCACTCCCTCTGATGCCACTTTAGTAGATTCAATATTTTCACCAAATTTTTTAGAAAGCTCCTCTATCGCAGCCATTCCTTCATCATTCTTTTCCTTTAACTGCTGTATATTCTCCACTGCCTGATCCACCTGCCCCTCTGACTGAACAATCCTGTCACTTAAACTATGAAAGATTTCAATACTGCTTTTTACCTGCTGAATCTGCTGACTTGCACTATTCGAAATCTCCTCTGTAGAAGCAATAATCTCTGTTGTATTTTTCTCAAAACTATGTAATTCATTATAAATCTTTTCAGAAGAACTCTGCAGCCCCTCAAACACTTCCCTTACATTTCTTATTAACTCTTCCGCTTCATGCTCCTTTTTCTCCACTGTCACAAATAAAGCAAGTGCCCGCTTTACAATTAACACAGCCACTAAAATCGCAAGAATATATACCATACCTGCAAAAATCCAAATAGAAACCGTATACATTTCCATATAAGCTTCTGGAAACGTCAGCATAGCCACTACATTAGGCAGAATTGTTACTACAACACACATATTAATAACAGATAAATCATAATAGGGAACCGCTAAAAAAAGTACTAAAAAATAAGCCTCTACCATTGCTCCAAAGCACCCCGGTGTTCCGACCACAATCGTCACCGCACCTATTACCGGCAAAATAGAAATATACATATATTTCGCATATTTCCCCAAACTCTTTTCCAACAATTTTACAATCAGACTGCACCCCACCATAACTAATGCAATACTATCCCGCTTCGCTCCACCATTAAACAACAACACATACACAAAAGCAACCACTGGTATTATAGTTAAAAATACAAACATAATTTGATTCATTCTTTTTTCTTCATTTTTTAAAATTTCTACATTCATAAGCTCCCTCTCTTTCTACCCTTTCCATTATCGCCATATTATAATCATAGAAAAATAAAAAATGCAAAAAACGCTGAAATTATACGAACTTCCAGCGTTTTGCTTCAATCTATCCAAGTCAAAGGAATTTCGGAATCCGCTCCGCTACTCCCTTGATAGGTTAAAATTACATTCCCATCTGCTTTGCTACTTCCTCAGCAAAGTTTTCCTCTTTCTTTGCAAGTCCTTCTCCTGTCTCAAAGCGAATAAACTTCCGAATTTTTACGGTTCCTCCCACTGCCTTTGCTACAGAATCCAAATACTGTGCTACCGTCTGCTTGCCGTCTTCTGCCTTTACATATACCTGATCTAACAGACAGATCTCCTTTAATTCTTTATTTAAACGACCGTTAATAATTCCTTCAATCACCTTTTCCGGCTTTCCTGCAACAGATGGATCATTTTCTACCTGAGCCATTAAAATCTCTTTCTCATGCTTTTTATACTCCTCTGGTACATCTGCATTTGAAATATACTTTGCCGATAAAGCTGCAATCTGCATAGCAATATTCATCAATGCTCCCTTTACTTCTTCATTTACCACACTTGCTTCTGCATCTACCAAAACACCGATTCTTCCGCCTCCATGAATATAAGAAACAATACAGCCATTTTCTGCCGTAATCTTTTCAAATCTTCTAATAGAAAGATTCTCTCCAATTACAGCAACCTTTTCAATCAATGCTTCCTTTACCGTCTTAGAAGAATCTTTCTTCCATGGTTCTGCCAAAAATGCATCCATATCCGCAGCAGAAGTCTCTAAAGCCTGTACAGCCACATCTTCTACATAAGCCTGGAAATCAGAATTCTTTGCCACAAAATCTGTCTCAGAATTTACCTCTACAATTGCAGCCTGGTTGTCCTTAATTACTGTTCTGACAATTCCTTCTGCCGCAATTCTTCCAGCTTTCTTCTCTGCCTTTAGCTGTCCGTTCTTTCTTAAAAACTCAACTGCCTCATCCATATTTCCATTTGTCTCTGCAAGTGCCTTTTTGCAGTCCATCATTCCTGCACCTGTCAGTTCTCTTAACTCTTTTACCATTGCTGCTGTAATAGCCATCTCTATTTCCTCCATTTTCCAATCAGTTTTTTCCTGTTATTCTTTCTTTAGGCTTCTACAGCCCATGTAAAAGAACCTGCTGTTCTTCTATACGGGCTGCAGTCTGTCACAGTATGTCTTTTTTATAACAATCTATTACAAATTAACATCTGTTCTTTTCTCAATTATGCTTCTTCTGAAAACATCTCTTCGTCTTCTTCTATCTCTGCATCTGCTGTAGAAACACCTTGATTTGCCTCGATTACCGCATCCGCCATCTTCGCAACAATCAGCTTAACGGCTCTAATCGCATCATCATTTCCCGGAATTACATAATCCAATTCTTCCGGATCACAATTTGTATCTGCAATACCAATCAATGGAATACCAAGTGCATGTGCTTCCTGTACACAAATTCTTTCCTTCTTCGGATCTACAATAAAGATTGCATCTGGAACCCGATCCATTTCCTTAATACCGCCAAGATTTTTCTCCAGCTTTTCCCATTCTTTCTTTAATTCAATTACTTCCTTCTTAGGAAGTACATCAAACGTTCCGTCCTCAGACATTGCTTCAATTTCCTTTAATCTCGCCACTCTAGAACGAATCGTCTTAAAGTTAGTCAGCATACCGCCTAACCATCTTTCATTTACATAGAACATATTGCAGCGTTCCGCTTCCGATTTAATCGCATCCTGTGCCTGTTTCTTTGTTCCCACAAAAAGAATGGTTCCGCCTTCTGCTGCAATATCGGAAATCGCCTTATAAGCCTCGTCCACTTTACCAACGGACTTCTGTAAATCAATAATATAGATTCCGTTTCTTTCTGTGTAAATATACGGAGCCATCTTAGGATTCCATCTTCTTGTCAAATGCCCAAAATGTACACCCGCTTCTAATAACTGTTTCATTGAAATAACGCTCATTTGTCTACCTCCATCTGGTTATCTACTTCCGTAAGCTTCCGTTTTTAAGAACTGATCCTCAGCACCACTTAAAAATTCACTTACGTGCTTATTATACGGTTATCACCGCAGTCCACAATTGTTAATTTACCATATATCTTCCTATTTGTAAAGTATTTTTTCCATAATTTCCAGATTAATTACTTGGAATCCTTTCCAGTCCAAAACGAAATTTATGATTTTCTTCTTTTATTTTTACACAACTAATGCTATAATAATAACAAACATTACTAAAACTGCTTTTCCCATTATAATCAAAAAAGCAGTCTATGGAATCATATTAAGTAAGGAGGTCATTTTATGAAATGTACCAGAGTAAGCTTTGAAGTAGAAGCCCTACAGTATGAAGTTGGAAAAAATATGGAAGATGGCTGCGAAGCCTGGTCAGACGTAGTCATTCACGGTTGGATTCAAACCGATTCTCTTGTAAAAATCACCCGCGAAAACGGTAAAATTGTATGTCCCTATATTAATACCAGACGAGGAAGGCTCTTTATTCAAGAAGGGGACTACATTATAACAGAAGCTGATGGCTCCCGCCATTTATGCAGTGAATCTGTATTTAAAAGCCGTTTTACTCCTTATCAGCCATAAAACAGAGTCCTTTTTATTTCCAAAATTGAGTAGGGGGAGACATTTCTTCCCCCCACTCATGTTTACTCTTCACTTTCCCAAATCAATTTTCCAGCAATCTCGTCAAAATCCATTCCCTCTGCAAATGTATAAACTCCTGCTAACAGTCTTTTTGTATAACCCTTTCCTACCAGATAGGCATTAAATTCCTGTGCATCTTCAATTACTCCTGTCTCCTCCAGCAGTTCTGCAATCATACTGGCATACATTCCAAATGTAACGGTAATCGTTGTCTCTTTTGCCGAAGCTCCTTCTCCAACCGTCCGAACTTCCCACTTTCCTCCTAAATCCTGAAAGCGGCTCTGTTCCGTAATTGTCGGTATCTCTATTCCTTCTATGCTTTCTCTAATACTGTCACCTTGACTCGTTCTCGTCTCTCTATTCGTCATCGGTTCCTGTATAGTCTCTTTGTTTATCTCCGGCACAGAAGTTATCTGCTGTTCTTCTGATTTCTGAGTTTCTTCTAATTCCTGAGTTTCTTCTAAACTCTGCGTCTCTGAACTTTGTATTTCTAAACTTTGTGTTTCTTTTAACTCTTGATTTTTCTCTGTTTCTTTCTCTATCTCTGCCTCTATACTCTCTTTCGTCTCCGAATCGCTTTCTTTTTTAGTCTCACTGCTTGTCTCTTGTGCAGCAGCAGTTATCTCCTCACTCTGCGGCAAACTCTCTTCCTGTGCTGTTTCCTCTGGATAGCTCATCCCATAAGCAGCAGCCATCTGTTCTATCTCCTGTCTAGAAATCTCTGCATCCTCCATTTTAGAATAAAAAGAAATCGATAAAACCAATGTGGCAAAAATAACCCCGATTCCAAATCCCTTTAAATAAAATTTCAGCTTCATTCCATATTCCCTCTGCGTTTTTCTGGTGTATAATACAAATCAATCACCAAACTTACCTCTCCCATACTAAGTTTCAGCTCTTTTGCAATCTCTAATTTACTTTTCCCCTGCTGATAGAGCCTAATAATTTGATTCCGCTTGTCCTCTTTCTCCTCTATTTCTGTCAACAAAGCTTCACTCTGATTTTCCTGAAAATATTCCTCCTCATTTGGAACAAATTCCATCGTTTCCCATTTCTTCTCCTGATTTTTCTTTCTTGAACGCTTTCTGCGTTTCCGATCTGAATTTTTCTCTAAATTCCGCTCTAATCTCTTGGACTGCTCCGAACTTTCTTCCTTCTTTTCTCCATTCCCATTTTCTTCTAAATCCAAATCCGATTCAAATTTTTGAGCCAAGCTTTTTCTCTCTTCTTGTATTTTAGAATTTTCTGCCTCTAAATACTCTATTGCTGCTTCTGCCTGTTTTATCGCATATTCCTGCCTCTGACTTAATTCCCGCATAGATTTTACCATTTTCTGTGCTTCTTTTACAGTATTTTTCACTTCCCTGTCCTTGTCGTCCAACATACTATATAAAAACATCACTTCCTGATGATTCTTTCCAATCTCTTCTAAAACGGTATCGGCATACTCATGAACCATCATAATTTTCTCATTCGAAAGTTTTTCTAACTGAATTTCTGCCTTTCCTGCAATTTCTTCCGACATTCCGTTTAAAGCCTCTTCTACCGTATCTTTTGCCTGCCTGATCAGTGTCTGCTTGGTTCCTTCACCTAATACCAGTTCATCCACTGCCTTTTTCATTCTCTCCTCTGCACTCTTCTCCGATATAAAATAGCTGACTACAATTGCTATGATTCCTATTACAATCAGACATCCCTCTAGTGCTGTCATAGTTCCTTCTCCTGCTTTATTTTTTTATAGAGATTCTCTTTTTTTCAGTTAAAGAGAATCTCCTCTCTGCTTACAATAAAATATTTTATTTTTAATTACTATTGAAACATTTTAACCTCATCAAGGAAGTCCCCCGCTTCTAAGCCGCCAAAACGAAAGCGGTGGGTTGGGACTTTCTTGTTTCAGTGGGAGTGCAGACTCCCACTGAAAAGCTGCGATAGCAGCTATGAGGTTATAAGCAAGTAGCAAAGCGGATTGCGAATATCCGATTTGACTTCCATTCTTTTAAATCTTTAAATCTTTGCATCAAAAGATCCTCGATTCAACTGCTTTAAAACTACAATTCCCTCGTCTTCCTCTTCTTCCTCTTTTTTTCGCCGCTGCTGCTGAGGATTTCCATAAAAAGCTCCATTTCCTTTCTCTTTTGCATCGTATTTTTCTTCTTTTTTATTCGCATTATCCGAATGATTGACCTGTTTGCTCTGACTTTCTACATGCTTTTGCACCTGTGTCTGATAGTGGCTTTGATCCACCTGCGGTTTCATATCCTGATTCTGCTTAATCTGACTTATATCCTGTGTCCGCTGCATCACACCCTGCACTTCCACTGGTCTAATTCCTGACATACCTTCTCCTCCAATTTTCTTCACTAATATTTATAATGAAGAACGCTTCACTAATCGATCTCTCCCCAGATAAAACTGACAGTGATGTTCTGGACTCATCACATAAAACACCTCATCATCAATTACTAACTTCACTCCGGGATGAACATCTTTCCAAACCTTAATTCTGGCCTCTTTCACCCCATCCATACATTCATACATCTGATCTAACTCCGGCTCAATCTGGGCAAGCCGTTTCTCCATATCACTATAATCCTGCAAAATTTTCTGAAACTCTACCACTTTATCTATAGTAAGCTGACCTCTCTTTTTCTTTACTTTATAGACATCAATCAATTTTCTTGCTTTATCTAAATTGGTTCCTAACTGTCTTTGCTCCGCCTCTAAAGTCTCCATCCGACTCTTCATAATCGGATCGACTCCCACTTCCAAAATAGTATTTCCTCCCATTCCAGAACCTGCTACCTGTGTTTCAATCAATACAGCGGAACGAACATGTCCGCCTACAATCATTCCTTTTCTTCCGTTGACATAGATCCCTTCTTTAGCCGATACTTGGCTGTGCAGAATACTCTCTGTTGTAATCGAACTATTGGTCAATACCGATGCACTCTCAATAAATTTAGCAATAATCGCTCCCTGTGACTGTAAAATTCCTTTTCCCATCCCCTGAATTCCCCGCTGCAGAACAATCTGTCCCTGTGCAATAATCTTTGCCCCCTCTACCACACCCTCAATTTCCACATCACCGGATGCAATAATGGTAAATCCAGAACAGACATGCCCTTTTACTTTTACACTTCCATCATAACGAATATTTCCGGTAGAAGCATCCACATTTCCCTCTACCAAATAGGTATTAGACACCACTACTTTTTCGTCAAAATCTAATAAAACATGTCCGTCCATCTCCGAAATTAAAGAGAGTTGATCCTGCGAAAGCTTGACTCCCTTTCCATACTTTAAATACGTAGATTTAACCGCCTGAGGCGGAATCTTTACCCCATAAACCGTAATTCCTACTGTTCCGGTTTGTTCTTTCTCTAATGTTGCCAGTACATCACCTGCTTTTACACGATTAATATTCTCTAAATCGTGAAAATCTACCGATCCATCTTCCTTTAATTTTGGCTTTGAATTCGGTTTTAGATTAAAAAAATAGTGGATTTCAGCATCTTTTCCCTCTACTAAAGGAACTCCTTCTGCAAAGATATAATCCTTGCAATATTCCCGATTCTGAATAAATGCTTCCACCACATCTCCTAAAATGCCATACTGTATCCCCTGATAAGAAAGAGCACGCAAAATCTCTTCCTTTCCAATATAAGAAGTTTCATTAGAAGGAGGATAAAACCTTGCTGTAACCTTCATATTATCTGCTGAAACCTTTACAAGCATCTCTTCCCGAATAGCCGGTATCTGTTTTTTTGACAGACATAATTCGGTCTCTTTCTTTAGAGACTCTACGGCATATTTTACTCGGGACAATTCACACTCTATCTCATGCTTTGAAAAATATTCCAATACCTCTTCTATCTTCAACGGCTCACCATTATTCTGAGCAGGGAATAATGTCAAAAAGGTTCCTTCTTCACTGGATCTAACCCTAAAATACCCATTTCTATCTGCCATAACAGCTGCCTCCATGCTTTCTTTATGATACTCCAAACAGTATACCTATTTGGACTCCCAGTTTTTGTTTCATTTTCTGTAATGCTTTGGTATGAAGCTGTGAGATCCTAGACTCTGATACTTCCATAATCGCACTTACTTCTTTTAAGGTTAATTCTTCATAATAATAAAGCACTATCACTTTTCGTTCTTTCTCTGTCAGTCCCTCCAGTGCCTGGGCAAGAAGCTGTTTTAACTCTTCCTTCTCGACTACCTCTTCTGGACTGTCAAATCTTGCCTGAAGTCCGGCATCGGTATAGATCTCCGTTCCCTGATCAATACATTCATCCAGTGAAATTAAACCAGATGCCTTGGTCTGTCCCTGCCAAGTGTAATACTCTTCCAGAGAAATTTCCAATTCCTTTGCCATCTCTTCATCTGTAACCTGACGCCCTAACTCTTTTTCCAGTTTCATTAAAGCAGCATCCATTCTCTTTTGTTTTTGACGCAGCGTCCTTGGAATCCAATCCATCTTGCGAATCTGATCTAAAATCGCTCCACGTATTCTTAAACTGGCATAGGTTTCAAATTTAATTCCTTTTTCATAGTCAAACTTATCAATCGCATCGATCAAGCCAAAAATTCCATAACTGACCAAATCTTCATATTCTACGTTGTCTCCTAAATACATACTCAGTCTTCCTGCAATAATCTTTACCAACTGAGCATATTCTAAGATAATCTGTTCCCGAATCTCCGGTTTTTTTGATTTTGTATAGGATTCCCATAATTTATTTCTAGCGCTCTCGTCCAATCAGGCCACCTCCAACAGATATTCCTTCTTTCTTTTATATGATCTGCATATCCTCTGCAACTCCTGCAGCCCTTGTGTTTGTCTGTGTCTCTTCTTCCCCATTTTCTGCTGCCTCTGCAAGCAATGCCTCCTCCTGCAGACGCCGTTCCTCTTCCTCTTTACGGAGTCTCTCTGCTTCCCGCTCCTCCATCTGCTTTACATTACTGTTTATAATTCCCCTTGCAATCAGCCCGATTATATAAAAAATCAGCATAGATACAAATATCACTATCATCGAGCGTGTTACATCATAACGACTTTTTATTGAAATTAAACTGGAAATCAACCCTGCCAACAGCATAATTAACAACGGTATTAGATTTCTCTTCTTCATGTTTTATCCTCCATTACAAGACAACCAAAGTGAGAAGCCAAAAAAACTCCTCACTCCGAATTATATCGTCTTAAGCGGCTTTCCGACTGCACGAATCCGAAGTCTTGCATCTTCTGAATAAAACTCAATCGTCCGCCCATAGTTCGCTCCCGTATCCTCGGCAAGAATCGGAATTCCCAACTCTTTTAATTTTATCTTTACTGCTTCTACATTCCGGTCTCCGACTCGTCCAATAGAAGAATTTGCACCGTTAAATGCAAACATTTGTGCACCGCCGGCTATCTTTGCTTTTAATCGCCGCTTATCCGCTCCCAAGCTCACCATCTGCTTAATCAACATATCAATTCCAGTATCAGCAAATTTCATTGGATTGCTGTTCTCTCTGGTAATCTGCTTACTATCCGGCAGCATAACATGAGCCATTCCGGACACTTTTGTCACTGGATCGTACAGACAGACGCCTACACAGGAACCTAGCCCCAGCGTTGTTAGGGCATGCGGCACCTTACAAGCTTTTAAATCTGCCATTCCTACTTTAATCATCTCGCCCATATCATCACCTACATTCCCAAAGCTGTTAGAATCCTCGTATAGGAATCCTGATCCGGAATTAATATAAAATATCCCTTTACCTCTATTTCATCCCCAAAATCAGTTTGAATCAATAACACCTCATCCCCAATTTTTCCAAATTCAATCGCCGGAACACTTAAGATTGCTCCCGCCATATCAATGGACAGATAGGGAATCGACATATCAATTTTCATATTTAACAGAGAAGCAAGTGCCGAAAGATACGATCCGGTAATAATATTCCCAATTTCACTGATTACAGAGAATTCCAGTTCTCCGAATTCCTCACTTACCGGCATCCCACTGCCCGCCATCATCTGTTCAATAAGATAGACACCTGATTTTTTATCCATTAAAAACATCATCATACCATCGACATCGACAGAGAGTGTAACCATAACTGCTACCATTAAATCTTCTTCATCTCCCACAATCGAAGCCAAATGAGGAAAGTCTACCATCTCTACTTTCGGAACCTTCATATCAATCTTGGCATTAATTAATTTCGCAAGTGCCGTAGTTGCATTTCCGGCTCCGATATTCCCAATTTCTCGAAGGACGTCCATATGCATTGCATCCATTTCACCATACGGCATACATTCTTTCCCTCCCTTCTTTTATTTTTCTTCCGATACAAGACTAATAATATTAATAATCGAAATTAATTCATTCTCATGTTTTCCGATTACAGAGATATATTGGGTTCGGCTGTCTGCTGCATTTGCCGCTACCTTTTCCATATCGGTTTCTTTTAATGATACGACCTCCCTTACGGCATCTACAATAATTCCTACCGTACTTTGTTTATCCAATTTTAATATAATAATTCTGGTATCCTTTGTCTCTTTCATCTCTTCCATATCAAACTTTACACGCAAATCCATAACCGGAATTACTTCTCCGCGCAGATTGATCACACCTTTAAAATAACGCTGTGCCTTTGGAACTCTTGTAATTTTTTCCATTCGAACAATATTGTCGATATATTTAATATCGATTCCATACTGCTCATTATCAATTTTAATCACTATGTATTGTGTGATTCGTTCCTCTTCTTTGTTCATTTCCAGAGCCTGTTCGTCCAAATCTTTCACCTCCCGTTAAAACAATGTACCTGGGTCAAGAATTAATGCCACTTCTCCATCACCTAAAATCGTTGCTCCACTAATTAATTTATTACTGTTTAGATATTTGCCAAGTGACTTAATAACGATTTCCTGCTGCCCAATCAGTTCATCTACTACAAGTCCTGCTAACTTTTCTCCCTTTTGAATAATTACAACAATCAGGCTTTCTGACTGACTAGAACTTTCCACATCCAATACCTCATTTAATCGAATTAATGGAATCACTTTGCCCCGCAGATGAATCACTTCTTTTCCGCTTACATATTTGATTTCATTAATAGAAACGTCCTCTAAGGTCTGAATCGTACTAAGCGGAATCGCATATTTTTCGTCTCCTAAAATTACCATTAAAGACTGAATAATCGCTAAAGTCAGCGGCAGACGAATAATAAAGGTACTCCCTGCTCCTAATTCTGTCTTTACTTCAATATCTCCGCCAAGTCCTTCAATCTTTGTACGTACTACGTCTAACCCAACGCCTCGGCCGGATACATCTGTAATTTTTTCTGCGGTAGAAAAACTTGGACGGAATAACAGATCGATCGCTCCTTTATCGTCTAAGTTATCCACTTGTTCCTGTGTCAGTGCACCTTTTTCTACTGCTTTTCGTTTTACCTGTTCTACATCAATGCCGTTTCCATCATCTCTTACTTCGATTACTACATTGTTCCCATCCTGATAGGCATCTAAGAAAATCGAACCAACCTCCGGCTTTCCTCTCTCCCGCCGAACTTGTGCACTTTCCAAACCATGATCCGCTGAATTTCTTAAGATATGCATTAATGGATCGCCGATTTCATCGATTACGGTACGGTCTAATTCAGTATCTTCCCCGCTCATAAAAAGTTCCATTTTTTTATTTAACTTTTTGCTTAAGTCCCGAATCATCCGTGGAAAACGACTGACAACACTTTCAATCGGCACCATTCGAACTTTCATTACGGATTCATGCAGATTGGTAGTAATACTCTCCAAATATTCCACCTGTTCTCTTAAATTTTGAGAGACCGCACCGCTGTTTCCATCGCTGACCGAAACAATTCCGTTCTTTGCAATAATCAGCTCACTGACCAGATTCATCAATACATCTAGCTTTTCAATATCCACTCTTACGGAACGATTGACCACAGGTTTTCCAGAATTGCCGTTTGCTGCATTATTAGGAGGAGTTTGTTTTAAGTTTGCCGGTTTCTCAGGAGTCTGCACCTGTGCCGCCTGTGTCTTTGTCTCTTCTGCAACAGGCTTTTCTTCTTTTTTCTCCTCAGAAACAGTTCCCTGATCCGTTTCTTCTGCTAATGAAAGTTCTTCTCCTACTGCTCCTTTAATCTCAGAAACTCCCATAATCGCATTATAGATTTCCTCATAAGGCTCTTTCGATATCACAAACAAACTGAAATCAAAATCAAATTTTTCATCCTCGATATCCTGTGCACTTGGAACCGAACAGATAATCTCTCCATGCGGCTCTAAATTCTTAAATACCAAAAAGGCTCTTGCCGACTTTAGAATACAGTTTTCATCTACACTTACTGTAATTCCATAAAACTTCATACCGGCATTGACCGCTTCTTTTGCAGCATGAAGCTCAAAATCCTTTAGCTTTACTGTCTTATAGTTCTTTCCGCCTGCTCCGTCTTCTTTTGCAGTCTCTTGCAGAGCAGCCGTTTTCTGCTCCTTTGAGCCTCCCTCTAAGTCAGAAACCGTAGCATCTGCACCGCCCTTTAATACGGCATTTAATCTGGCAATAATCGGTTCGTTATCCTCCGTTCCTTCATCCTGAAACTCCATAATATTGGTCAGATAAGCCTCTAACGCATCCAGACATTGAAATACAATATCCACAATATTGGCATTTATTTTCATCTTACCGGAACGCACTTCAGAAAAGACATTTTCCATATCATGCGTCAGACGCTGCATCCTTTTATATCCCATCGTTCCTGCCATTCCCTTTAAGGAATGGGCAGCACGGAATATTTCATTTACCGTTTCTTCATTCTCCGGCTCTTTCTCTAAAATCAACAGCTGATTATTCAGACTTTCCAAGTGTTCCTTTGTCTCATCAATAAAAATCTCAAGATACTGACTTACATCCATTTTACTGCACACCTACTTTCTTTATGATTGAATTGGCGACCTCAGTGATTGGCAAAACTTCATCTGACAGACCTGCCTGTGCTACCATCTTAGGCATGCCGTATACGACACAGGTTTCTTCATCCTGAGAGATCACATAAACCTTGTTCCTCTTTTTAAGTGTTTTAATTCCTTCTGTTCCGTCTGCACCCATTCCGGTTAAAACGACACAGACGATTTCGTCATAAGCGGAACCAACTAATGACTCATACATAATATTGGCACAAGGCTTTAGTGCGTCCCTTGGCGGTTCATCCGATATCACTGCTTTATAACCTCCTCCCGGAAGTTTCGCTACCTTTAGATGACTTCCTCCCGGTGCGATATAAACCCATCCTTTTTGCAGAATATCTCCGTCTGCCGCTTCCTTTACTTTTACTTTACTCATATCATTTAAACGCATTGCCAACGATTTTGTAAATCCTTTTGGCATATGCTGTACCAATACCATCGGTGCATTCAGACCTTCCGGCAAAAGCGGAATAACAGACTGCAGTGTCTTTGGTCCTCCTGTCGAGCAGGCAAGTGCAATCAATTTATTCCCGCTTCCCTTTTGTGCAGTAACCATTGTACTTCGAACCGGCGGTCTTGCAGCAAGCGAAGTCGGCTTTGTAGCTGAAGTCCTTACCACTACATTACTGGCTACAGCAGAAGACGGACGAGTAGATGTAAAACTTCTCTTTGGTCTCGATTCCGTTGCCACTTCCAAAATAGTAAGCAGTGCCTCTTTAAATACATTACTCTTTGCATTGATCAAGTTTTCCGGTTTTTTAATAAAATCAAATGCCCCATGTTCCAATGCAATCATGGTCTCTTCGGCACTTTCATCTGCCTTTGTACTACAGATTACAATTCTTGGGTAATTTCCCCTTCTCTTTTCTAACTCCATCAACAGTTCGAGACCGGTCATCTTCGGCATATAGATATCTAGGAGAACAGCATCATACCCGGCAGGATTTGCAAGAATCAGCTTTAATCCCTCTTCCCCGTTATTGGCGATATCTTTTACCTGATATCTTTCATCGGAATTTACCGTATCTGAGAGAACACGTCTCATAAGAGCAGAATCATCCACGATTAAAATGTTCTTCTTCATCGAATCAACCCTTCTTATTTTTCCTATACCTACGTTCTTCTTCAAAAATAAATCGAATCAGCGTTTCTCTGTCCTGATTAGAGATATAATCAAACCGCACCCGATGTTCATAGTGTTTTTTCCGATGCGGCATCTCCTTAGACTGAACCAAATGAGAAATAATCGAAAACGAATTCTCTTCTCCTTCTATCGGAACCGAAAAATTACACAAGATCGATGTATTCTGTTCAATCGGCTGGTCGGAGACAAACCGAATTCCTCCTCCGCTGATATCCAATGTGACACCTTTTAGATATCCCCGTTCCGACAATGCCTCCCGAAATGCTTCTAGTGCATCTGGATCAGTCAGTAAATCCGCTTCCGCCGGCGACAGTACCCGATAGGTAATCCTTATATTACATGCCAAACGATAATGCTGTCTTCTCTGAAATTTCTTTATTCCCGTATAAATTTCCAGAATTACCACATGAAGCTGATTCTCTTTATATCGTTCTATCACAATCCCTTTACAGTGATAAATCCCGCCTTTTGTACAAATACTAAGTTCATATCTGGTATTGATCGTCGGCACTGCCAATTGTACTCCATCCATAGGCATAGCAATTTTTAATTTATCTTCCCCTATTATATCATATATTTTACTAAAATAGGTTTTATTTTTTACATTTTTTGAAAATTTTTCGGAAGAAACTGCAGACACGTTTATTTTTGTTAATTCAAGCTGATCTCCTGGTTTGACAATTTTTGATAACATACGCAAGCCCTCCTAAGTTCTCAAATAGAATCTTTCGGTGTTTTAGAACCTCTTTTATTCATACTCGAATGAAATAAATTTAAAAACACCTGTCCTATGCCGGACTTTCTTTTACTCTCCTCCTGTTCGATATCCAACAGCTTCCTTGCGATTTCCTGATAAGCCAAAGAAGCCTTTGCCGTTTTGTTTACAATAGAAATGGGTTTTTGCTGCATAATTGCTTTTGAGACTTGAATATCATATGGTATACTTCCCAAATAGCTTAGTTCCATATCTAAAAATTGATCCACTACTGATCGCAGCCTATCATAAAGGATATTGCCGTCTCCTTTTTCCATTACTCGATTTGCCATTACATGAATTTTTATCTCTTCCGGGCAGAACCCCTGACTGCGTTTTAGTGCTTTTAATAATGCATACGAATCCATAATGGAAGTCGGCTCTGGTGTTGTTACCAATACCACTTCCTCACTAATCTTTACAAACTCAATCACGGAATCCGAAATTCCGGCTCCTGTATCAATAATTACAATATCCGCCATATGATCGAGCTGTACTAACTTCCGTGCTAAAAATCTCACGTTTTCTGTTGTCAGATTAGCAAGTTCTGATACGCCGGAACCACCGGAGATAAAACGAATTCCCATCGGGCCTTCTATTACAATCTCCTCCAATGTCATCCCTCGATAAATTAAATCGGATAAATTATATTTGGGAATTGCTCCAAACATAACTTCAATATTAGCAAGTCCGAAATCCGCATCAAAAATAATCACATGATACCCCATATTTCGAAATTGTACTGCCAGATTGACTGATGTATTAGATTTTCCTACACCACCCTTTCCGCTTGTTACTGTGATAAGACGTGCCGTCTGAAATTCTTTCTTTCTGCTTGTCTTAACCATATTCCGTAACTGTTCTGCCTGATCCATCTATTAGACTCCTCCAAGTAATTGCTTTGCCACTTTCTGCACATCAATTACAGCAATATCATCTGGTACATTCTGCCCGGATGTTTCATAAGAAATACTCCCTTCTCCCAACATAGCAATATTTAGGATATTTCCCACTTTGGTTGTTTCATCTAATTTGGTAAATATCACATTATACTGACATAAATCCTTAAATTTGCTGCAGATATTTACCAAATCACTGTATTTTGTTGTAATACTAAGAACCAAAAAAACTTCTGACTGATACTCACAGTCCTCTGGAAGACTGCAGAGCAGATCTCTTAGTTCATTGCAATGTTCCTCGTTTTTGTGGGAACGTCCTGCTGTATCAATTAATATTATATCATATTCCGACAACATTCGCAAATTCCGATTTAAATCCTCCGGCTCATAGATTACCTGCAGCGGAAGTTCTAAAATATTGGCATAGATTCGAAGCTGCTCTACTGCAGCAAGCCGATAGGTATCCGATGTCATCAGGGCGAGTTTCGCATGCTGATACAACTTTAAATCCGAAGCCAGCTTTGCGATTGTCGTGGTCTTTCCCACACCGGTAGGTCCGATAAAAAAATAAACTTTTTTCTGTTTTTCATTGTATTCAATCTTTTTAGGCTCTCCTAATTTTAAAATAATCTTTTGATAAACAGCAGCAAGTATCATATCCAATGTCGCTTCTTTTTTAATGGAACGCTCCACCTCCGCAAGAATCTGATTGGCATAGATCTCTTCTACTTCATTGTCTAATAATTGTTTATAAATCATGCGCAGAAAAGGCATCCATTCCTTTTCCTCTAACTCTTCCTCTTTCTGCACTGAAGTTTCACTCTCCTCTTTTTGTATCTGCTGTTCCAAAAGAAGCTGGATATTATCCAGCCGCTGCTCCATCCCTTCTGGAGCAGCCTCTGTCCGCAGACTGACAGGCTGCTCTGTACTAAGAGGAACTTCCTTTTTCTCCTGAACAGGAAGAACCTCTTTTTCTTCCAGTGCCGCTGTTACCTCCACCAGTTCCTTTTTAAAGAGCTTCATCAATCCAGATGGCTTTGTCGTTTTAATATTTACAATTACAGCACTGTTTCCCATCTCTGCCTGTGCTGCAAGTATTGCCTCTTTTTCTGTCTTCGCCTGAAACTTCTTGATTATCATTCTGCTGTCACCATCCCTACTGATTGTAATTCTACATTCGACTCGACTTCATTATAAGAGATTACTACCAAATCTCTAAAATAATCTTGTGTAAGTTTTTTAAAATAAGCCCTCACAATCGGAGAAGTAATGACAATCGGATTCTTTCCCATACTTTCTAATTTTCCAACTTGTTCTTCTACTGATTTTAATATCCGTTTTGTTTTTTCTGGCTGCAGAGTCAGATAAGCCCCCTGTTCCGTCTGCTTTACCGATCCCATAATCTCTTGTTCGGTCTTTGGATCTAGTGTAACAACACTGGTTGTCTCATTGGTAACAAAAAATTTGCCGGAAATTGCTCTCTTTAAACTCTGACGGACATATTCGGTCAATACATCGGTATCTCTGGTAACAGCGGCATGATCCGCCAGTGTTTCAAATATTGTTACCAAATCTCGGATAGAAATTCCCTCGCTTAACAAATTTTGAAGCACCTTCTGCACCTCACCCACATTTAACAACTTCGGCACGAGTTCTTCTACAAGCGTTGGATGTGTCTCTTTAATATTATTAATCAAAGATTGTACATCTTGTCTGGTTAAAAGTTCGGCAAGATGGCTCTTTACTACTTCTGTTAAATGAGTTGCAATAATCGAAGGCGGATCGACTACCGTATAGCCCAGCGATTCAGCTCGTTCCCGCTGTCCCTCTGTAATCCATACAGCCGGAAGATGGAAAGACGGTTCAAATGTCGGAATACCAGTAATTTCTTCTTCTACAAATCCTGGATTCATCGCCATATAATGGTCAAATAAGATTTCTCCCTCACTGACCTGTACTCCCTTTATCTTAATAATATACTGGTTAGGATTTAACTGGATATTATCTCGAAGACGGATAATCGGTACTACTGCACCTAATTCCAACGCTACATGCCGCCGAATCATAACGACACGATCCAACAGATCGCCTCCCTGATTCGCATCAGCAAGCGGAATAATTCCATAACCAAACTCCAATTCAATCGGATCGACCTGCAAAAGCGAAATCACATTTTCTGGCTTTCGAATCTCTTCTGCTTCCATCTCTGCTTCAGAAACCTCTTCCTCAATCGCATCCATTCCCTGCTGTGTCCGAATCTGATTTCCTAAAAATATCAAAACCACGCCAAACGGTACAAAAATATACCAAGAAAGCGGTGTTACCACTCCTAAGAAAGTCAGCGTACCGCCTACCATCATCAGCACCTTAGGAATAGAAAATAATTCGCTGAAGATCTGACTGCTGACATCGTCTCCTTTCGAGCCCTTTGTTACAATCATACCAGAAGCTAAAGAAATTAAAAGAGAAGGAATCTGGCTTACTAAACCATCACCAATGGTCAGTATCGCATAGTGGTTTAATGCAGTAGAAGCATCCATCCCTCTATAAAGCACTCCCATTGCAATACCGCCGATAATATTTACTACGGTAATAATTAAACCAGCTGTCGCATCTCCCTTTACATACTTCATGGCACCGTCCATTGCACCAAAAAAGTTGGATTCCTGCTGCAGTTTTTCCCGCCGCTCTTTTGCTTCCATATCATTGATTGCACCTGTATTTAAGTCTGCATCAATCGCCATCTGTTTTCCTGGCATTGCATCCAATGTAAATCTTGCCGTTACCTCAGCAACACGCTCCGAACCTTTGTTAATTACAAAAAGCTGAATAATGATAATGATAATAAAGATAATCACACCAACTGTTAAATTTCCGCCGCCTACGAAATTACCAAAGGTCTCTACTACATTACCCGGCTCTCCTGTTGTTAGAATCAACTTAGTAGATGCCGCATTTAATCCAATACGAAATATCGTTGTAAACAGCAATAAAGTTGGAAATGATGCCATATCCAGTGCTTCTTTTGCAAACATCGCATTAAACATAACAATTAATGCAACTGATATATTCACTGCAAGCATGACGTCCAATAATTGGGATGGAATTGGAATAAGCAAAAATACAATTGCTGCCAGGACGTATAATCCCAATCCAAGGTCTGACTTCTTCACTTGTATGCCTCCCATACTATCGCTAAATTTCCTTTAGCGGGTTCCTATTCTGGATTGTATACTTTATTCTTTACTTTATATACAAATGCCAGTACTTCTGCTACCGCCTGATATAATTCCGGCGGCACCATTCCTCCAATATCTACGTTGTAATACAATGCCCTTGCAAGAGGTTTATTCTCTACAATTTCCACATCATATTCCTTTGCCGTCTCCTTAATCCGCTGTGCCAAAAAATCCTCTCCTTTTGCCACTACTACCGGGGCAGACGCCGTTTTAGAATCATATTGTATTGCAACTGCAAAATGCGTTGGGTTGGTAATCACGACATCCGCTTTCGGCACACTCTGCATCATACGCCGCATAGATGCCTGCTGCATCTTCTTTCGAATCTGTCCCTTGATCTGTGGATCTCCCTCTGCATTCTTGTATTCATCTTTTACTTCCTGTTTTGTCATCTTCATATCTTCTTTAAACTTACGCTTTTGATAGATTAAATCTGCAAAACCGATAATCAACAAAACAGCACTGATTTTCATTCCTAAGTTGATAATAATCGTTCCAATCAACCCCAATGCATCAAATACATCCATTTGATATAAAATAAACAGGTAAGAAACTTTTCCTTTTAATTCCATATAAGTTAATACCGTAATTACGGTAATAATTGCTATGGATTTCAATAATTCCACCACTGTTTTTACAGAAAAAATTCGCTTAAATCCACTGATAGGATTTAATTTACTAAATTTCGGCTTTAATGGTTTCGTTGTCACTTTCCACTTTACCTGAACTAAATCCATAATAAAAGCCACCAATACGCCAATTGCCAAAGTCGGCAGAATAATCAAAAGAATTTTTCCCATCATCAGCCGAAGCATATGTCCGATATAGCCAATTGTAAAGTTTTGTCCATGCTCCGCTACCATATCGCCGATTCTTCCATAGATAATAGAAAAACTATCCAGCAAGCCTTTGCCCATATAGGAAAGAAAGAGCTTTAAGATTAAAAATAAGGCAAATAACATTACAAAATTCCCTAGATCTTTACTCTTACTAACCTGTCCTTCTTTTCTCGCATCCTCCAGCTTTTTCGGTGTGGCCTCTTCTGTCTTCTCACCACCGGGACCATCTTTGGCAAAGAACTGGATCTGATATCTTAATAAGTATCTGCCCTCTCTCATTATTCCATCATCCCTTTAATTATGCTAATTACCATAGACTGCATATTTTTAAAAATATAATCTGCCATAGACGGCAGCAAACCTGCTGTTAAAAAAATAATTCCTAAACCTGCCAATACCTTAATCTGCATCCCGACCGCCATCATATTCATCTGCGGAGCCACTTTTGATAAGATGCCAAGAATAATACTGATAATCAGCGTTGCTGCAAATACTGGAAGCACCAGCCGAAATCCTATTGAAAAATACGAGGAAAAAAACTCCAATACTCGATCATGTGTACCTGCCATATGAATTCCGCCAATCGGAATGACCTGGAACGAATCCACCAATGCCCGCAGCAGAAAATGATGCATATCCGTTATAATTAACATCATTAAAATTAAATAATTATACAGTCCCCCAGTTAAACTTGCCTGTGTCCGAGTAGTCGGATCGAAAATTGTCGCCATAGACATACCAATTTCCATATCAATCATACGTCCGGTAAACTGAATCGCATAGATCGAGATATTTGCTGAAAAACCTATTAAAATTCCTGCTACACTTTCCTTTATGATAAGAAATGCATATTCTATTGCATTAGAATATGCTGGTATGGTAAGCGGCATCGCCATCTGGATCAATATGGATAGAAAAATGCCTAACCCCACTTTAAACCGCATTGGCGTACTGCTGGTATTAAAAAACGGAGCCGTCACCATAAAGGAAGTAATTCTCATAAGTATTAATAAAAACGCCTCAAAATCTTCTACGGTAAGACCTGTATTTATCTCCATCGTATAAACGCTCCAAAGTTACCCCACAACTGTTCCATAAAAGCAACGATATTATTTAAAATCCAATTTCCAAAGATAAGAATTCCTATAAACACACATAACAGTTTTGGTACAAACGTCAGTGTCTGTTCCTGTATCGAAGTGACCGTCTGAAAAATACTGATAATTAAACCTATCACTAACGATATTAAAAGCAGCGGTGCTGCACATTCAATAATTAAAAATAACGTCTGCTGTGTAATCTCAATAATAGTTTCTTCTGTCAAGACAGCTCATCTCCATTCCTGTTATACTTTAAAGGTATTCATTAGATTTACAATAATCAGATTCCATCCGTCTGCCAATACAAAAAGAAGAATTTTAAACGGCATGGAAATCGTAGTAGGCGGCAGCATCATCATACCCATAGACATCAGAGTAGAAGAAACTACCATATCAATAACAAGAAACGGAATATAGATTATAAATCCGATAATAAATGCCACCCGCAGCTCACTCAGCATAAAACTGCATACTACAATCGGAAGGGGATAATTCATCTGATCTTCCTCTGCTTCCATCTTACCAATTTCTAACATTGTATTGAGATCCCGATCGGCTGTCTGTGCTAACATAAATCGTTTTAACGGATCGACTCCCAATTTTGTAGCCTCTTCCATCGTAATCGTTCCCTCTGAAAGCGGCTCAATTGCATTGGTATTAATCTCCGAAAAGATAGGTCCCATAATAAAAAAGGTTAAAAATAATGACAATCCCACTAAAATCTGATTTGGCGGTGCGGTCTGTGTTCCAACTGCTGCTCGGGTAAAATGAAGTACAATTAAAATTCTGGTAAACGAAGTCAGCATAATTAAAATCGATGGTGCCAACGCAATTACCGTTAATACCAAAATAATCTGTACACTTCCTGCCAGCCCTTCTTGATCTCCATTCGTTGTAATAGAAAACCCAAAAGTAGGTGCCGCACTTTCTGTTTCATCCTCTGTTCTCGTTGTTGTCACAGTAGTAGAAGCTGCATAGGTGGTTGTCCCTCCTAAGCCATACAGCAGCCCTATTAGACTTATCATAAGCAGCCATTTATAAATTCCGATTTTCTTCCTTTTTTCTCTAATTCTTTTTTCCATACTGCCTTTCCTTTACTTCTTGCTGTTCTGTTTCTTCGAAGCCCCCTGATTCTCTTGTTTTTTTCCTGTATTTTGTTTTACAAACTGTGACAAAACCTCTTTAAAATCAGGTTTTTCCTCCCCCGGCATCCGTTCGAAATCTAATTGCTCTTTCTCTATTGTTGTCAGCATGGTAACACTGTCTTTGCATACGGCAATCACCATATAAACCTCACCCACCTGCAAAAGCTGCAGATATTTCGTCTGAGAAATGCGAGTTGTCTCAAGGATGCGAATATTTCCCTGAGACATCTGTGACTTCTGATAACTCGCTATAAAGCGAGTTACCAGATATGTAATTGCCAGCACAATACAAAAGATAAGCAGTGCAGTCAGACTTTCTGCTATCCGATTCACAGAGTTCACTCTTTAACCTACTGCTTTCTTTACTGCTTCTAGTACTCTGTCTTTATCAAATGGTTTTACAATAAAGTCCTTCGCACCTGACTGAATCGCTTCAATAACCATCGCTTGCTGTCCCATTGCAGAACACATAATTACATTTGCACTAGGATCGGACTGTTTGATTTTTTTCAATGCCTGAATCCCATCCATCTCTGGCATGGTAATATCCATCATTACCAAATCCGGTTTTAATTCCAAGTAACGCTCTACGGCTTTTGCTCCATTTTCTGCTTCTCCTGCCACCGTATATCCGTTCTTTGTCAGAATGTCCTTAATCATCATTCTCATAAATGCTGCATCATCACAAATTAAAATATTCTTTCCCATTCTTTTCTCTCCTATCTATTGCTATGGTTTCTACTTGAAAATTTCTGTTACTCTAATTGCAAAACTTTCTTCGATAACTACAACTTCTCCTTTCGCTACATACTTACCATTTACCAATACATCAATCGGCTCACCTGCTATTTTATTTAACTCAATAATACTACCAGGTGCAAACTCTAATATATCTTTAATTGACTTCGTGGTTTTTCCCAATTCCACAGTAATTTCCAACGGAACATCCATAATCAAATCGATATTCTCCTGCATCTGTGCCGGAGAAATTGGATTAATAAATGGCTGGAACTGTGCCTGCTGCACATTCGCCTGTTCCTGCGGCATCCCATACGGCATCTGATACATTCCATAAGGCATACCCATTTGCGGATTCATACCCATCTGTGGATTCATGCCCATCTGCGATGGGTCCATATTCATCTGCGGCATACCCATCTGCGGGTTCATGCCCATCTGTGGATTCATATTCATCTGCGGCATCATGCCCATCTGCGGATTCATATTCATCTGCGGCATACCCATCTGTGGGTTCATGCCCATCTGCGGATTCATATTCATCTGCGGCATACCCATCTGCGGGTTCATGCCCATCTGTGAATTCATATTCATCTGTTGTTCCTGCTGCGACATACCCATATCAGGCTGTGGCGGTGCAGATGGTTCAGGCTCTTTTGCAGGCTCTTCCTGTCCAGAAAACATATTATAAAGTTTTGATGCAAAATCAATAGGATAGAGCTGCATAATCTCACTATTCACCAGATCACCGATTGTCAGTTTAAAAGAAACTTTAATAAATTCCTGCATCATAAAATTCGGATCGAGATCTAAATCAGAATCAAAACTAATTACCTTTGCAACCGGCGGCAAAATATCAATCTTTCGATTAATCATAGTGGATAAGGAAGTTGCTGAACTTCCCATCATTTGATTCATCGCCTCACTAATCGCACTGAGATGAAGCTCATTTATCTCAGTATCGGTTACATTCTTCCCATCACCACCCATCATCAAATCGGTGATAATTAGTACATCCTGTTCTTTTAAAACAAGGATATTATTTCCATCCAGCCCCTCTTTATAGCCAAGCTGCAGTGCTACACATGGTCTGGTCTGAAAATCCTTTGCCAAATCCCCCCATACACTATAAGAAACGGTTGGGGTTGTAATATTTACTGACTGTCCTACCAGTGCATTTAAAGTAGTTGCAGCTGTTCCCATAGAGATATTCGAGATCTCTCCAATCGCATCCTTTTCTATATCAGAAAGGATATCTCCCACTAGAGGATCACCCACTCCCATTGTATCTCCTCCGCTAAGACTGGTTGGTTCTCCCGATGCTGGTTCATCGTCCATATTTGAAAATAAGGCATTGATTTCTTCCTGTGATAACATTCCGTCCATTGGTTTTTCTTACTCCTCTCTGATTATTGATGTGACTCGAACAGCATACTTGTCGGATGCTGAGCCGGGGAGTGCCTTGAACTTCTTTATATTTCCGACATATACATCTAACTCATCATCGATCTTTGTATTCAGTTTAATTATATCACCTTTTTGTAAATTTACAAAGTCATTTACAGAAATTGTGCTTCTTCCTAATTCTGTCACAACTGGAATGGCTGTCTTCTTCAACATTCCTTCTAGTGCAATCTCATATGATGGATCCTTATCAGATAATGTAGAGAACCAGAATCTCGTATTCAGCTTATCCATAATCGGCTCCAGTGTGATATAAGGAAGACATACCGTCATCAATCCTTCCACCTCACCTATCTTTATACTAATCGAAACAATCGCAATCATCTCACTTGGCGAGATAAACTGGGCAAACTGCGTATTGGTTTCCATTCTCTCTAACCTTGGTTCAATGGATAACACATTCTTCCACGGCTCTCGCAGAAGATTGACACAATTTGCAAAAATTCTTTCAATAATTGCCAACTCGATTTCAGAAAATTCTCTTGTAATATCTAATGTAGTTCCTGCCCCTCCCAACATTCTGTCTACAATAGCAAATCCAAGCTGTGATCCCCATTCGATAATAATATTTCCCTTTAATGGAGAAAAATTTACTACCCCTAACAATACCGGATTCGACAGTGCATTCATAAATTCAGAATAAATAACTGCTTCTGAGTTCATTACCTCTACCTGTACATTCTTTCTTAGATAACC
This sequence comes from uncultured Lachnospiraceae bacterium, assembly GCA_910585255.1. GTDB lineage: Bacteria > Bacillota > Clostridia > Lachnospirales > Lachnospiraceae > MGBC114844. The sequence continues at coordinate 19,080 of CAJUEI010000005.1, read as the reverse complement.
AGGCAGATTCGTGGACAACAGTCTTCCATAGTGTTCGAAGATATTGACCAGTGTCCGCAGATGATCTTTTGAAAACTTCGCAGGTCTGGCAAAATCATAGACTGTAACCTTTTTCTCGGCACTATCCTGTAATTCGTTGGCATCATATTCTCCGGAATTCAGCTGCTTTAGCAGGGCATCAATCTCACTCTGCGATAAAATATCGCCCATGTATCCTCACCTCTCATTCTGTCCCTTTCCTACATTCCATTCTATGATGTCAGCAGTTCAGTAAACCGTACCTCATAGATAAAGTCTGACTGATACAGGGCATGCAGTGCTTCTAGTATCGCTTGGCGGATTACTTCCTGATATTGCAGATCCTTTGCCTGTTCTACTGTATAGTTTGCAAATACTTTTCTGATTGTACTTTTAATCAAGCTTACACGTTCCGCCAATTTTTCAGCTTCGCCATAATTCTTATAATCTTCGTGTGTACTATCCATTACAAGTGTAATACTGGCAACGGCATAGTGATCCTTTTGATCACCGCTTGGTGCCAGCGGAATAGTCATGGACTGCTCCAAATCATAAGTGACAAGATTATCAATATTGATATTGTTTTCGGAAGAAGTTCCATAGGAATTTTCCAACTCCAAATCAATGGCTGTACAAATCTGACCAACCAGACGGTTTGCTTTATTCATTGTCGGAACAATCGCAAATATCAGCACTAATAATAATGCAAGATTTACGATACCAAGTGCCAGTGATATGATATTTAAAAGACTTTTTTTCATAGCTTTTCTCTCTCCATTTACTTTTCGTTTGATACCTCACGGTAGATTCGGATTTCTACACGGCGATTTTGTGCTCTTCCCTCTGGAGTATCATTTGTTGCAACCGGATCATATTCTCCTCTGCCGGATGCCTGAATATATGCAGGTGAGATTCCTTTGTTATCTCTTAAATATCCTGCAACCGAATTCGCCCGGAAAAAAGACAGTTCCATATTATCGGCATATTTAGAAGAAGAAGATACCGGAACGGTATCGGTATGTCCGATTACTTCGATTAAATTCCTATCGTATTCCAAAAGAACCTCACCGATTTTCTCCAGATAAACTTTTGCCTCTTCTTTAATCTCTGCCCTGCCGGAATCAAACAATAATGCTCCGTTCATCTGAAGAACCACATATTGAGAAGTAAAATCAATCTCGATTCCATCTACTACTTCTTTATCCAATGTCTGTTCTAATTCTTCTTCTATAGAAGCTGCCATATTTTCCGACTCTATCAGTTCTTCTCGTTCTATCTGCTCTAAATATGCTTCCATCTTTTCTATTTGTTCGCCATTATCCTGTGCACCCATTGTACTGAAATATTCGCTTAATTCATTGAGCTGACTTACTCCATTGGAAACTAAAATTCCATCTCCAATTGCAGCAGCACCCTTCGGCAAAACACTAAAGGTAGACTGAAATGAAGCAACTACTTCCTCGAATTTATCCTTTTGTACCGTAGACATGGAAAACAAAAGAACGAAGAAACATAAAAGCAGGTTCATCAAATCACTAAAGGTATTCATCCACGGTGCCGGCGGTCTTGGTCCTTCCGGCTCTTTCTTCTTTCTTGCCATCTTTATTCTCCTCCTTCCTCAGGTGAAAGTTTATTTCTCTTGTCCGGTGCAAGGAAGGATTTCAGCTTTTCTTCGATTACACGTGGATTTTCTCCTGCCTGTATCGAAAGAAGCCCTTCAATTGTAATACTCTTTGCTGCAACTTCTGCAGCATTATCTGCTTTCAGCTTTGTGGAAATCGGGATACAGATCCAGTTTGCAAGCAGAGAACCATATAACGTAGTAATCAACGCAACCGCCATATTTGGTCCAATAGAGGAAGGATCGTCCAAAAGTTTTAACATGTTAATCAAACCAATCAGCGTACCAATCATACCCCAGGCAGGTCCCATCGATCCCAAGTTATCCCAAAAAGAGATATTTGCTCCATGGCGATCTTCAATACAGGTCAATTCTGTTTCCATAATTCCCCGTACCAGCTCTGGATCGGTTCCGTCTACAATTAAAAGAATCCCTTTCTTTAAAAACGGATCTTCCAAATTGTTCGCCGCCTCTTCCAATGCCAGAAGCCCTTCCTTTCTTGCTACATTCGATAAGTCTATAATACTTTTGATAATTTCGCTTTCTTCAAATTTTACTCCCTTAATTGCGATTACAATACTTTTCATTCCGGTAATAAATCCCTGCAGTGTACTCGCCTCTAAAATACATGCAAAAGAACCGCCAAATGTAACCAATGCGGAAGTAAAATCTTTGAAATTTCCTAATGCTGCTACTCCTTGATCTCCGCTTACAATTCCAAAGACTACAAATACCGCACATAATAACATACCTAATACTGTAGCTATATCCATATCCTTTCCACCTGCCTATTTTCTTTTTTGTTTTTTTGCTGCTTTTTATCTATTTTTATCGTTTCCGGATTATTTTCCTTTTTCCGACAAGAGCAATTTACCTAAATCGGCATAACATTCCTTTTTATATAATATTACTAAATTTCTGACCTCTTGTCTACTTTCTTTCACAATTATTTTTCGTCCGGTACTTAACGAAATTACCGTATCTGGCGTCTCTTCCACTGATTCGATTAAATCGGCATTGATCACTAATTTTTCATTATTAAATTTCGTAACCTCTATCATTTTTTTATCCCCATTTTCAGTTAGCCATGCACTGACTTGCTGATTTACTATGTAGTTTGCGGGCTGCGAGCGGGTCTTGGCTATCTGCTTCCGGGCAAGTGGAACAGAAAGCTCTCTTGGATAAAAATAATTAATAATTCTCATGGATCACACTCCCCCCTGATACTCATTTATCAGAATAGGGTGGTAGATTCTACCACCCTGAATCTAATTCTTCTATAGATGGAACAAATTAGTTTCTGTTCGATTAACGTTTCAAATTGATTAATTCTTCTAGCATTGTATCTGAAGTTGTAATAATTCTGGAATTTGCCTGGAACCCTCTTTGTGTAGTAATCATCTCTGTAAATTCATACGCTAAGTCAACATTTGACATCTCTAACACACCGGTTGTCAGACTGTCCCCGTTGGTTGTAACATCCATTCCGATTCCATCAAAAGAACCTGAGTTCATTGTTGCTGCAAATAAATTGTTGCCCATTTTTTGTAAGCCTGCCGGATTGGCAAAGGAAGTAACTGCTATCTGACCCAATGTGATAATATCACCATTCGTATAATTTCCTACTACCTTACCATCATCACTGATTGCCAAAGAAGATAACTTTCCTGCTGCTTTTCCTCTGTTATAACCGTCAACATCACCTCTTGGACATTCCAAATTCGACTTGCTGCCATAATTCGTCATCTGAGCAAAATCAATTTCAATTTTTTGACCTCTTAAAGACAATGGTGCATCTGTTATTTTAGGTTCACCATCTTTTAACACTCCATTTTTAACCAATGCTTCAATATCAATTGTTTGTGCAAAATCTCCTGAATAAGGAGTTCCATCTTTACTCGGTACAGCAGTACCTGTAGAAATCGAAAGGATTTCACCTGGTGCTATACTATATGACGGGGTTGCATTTTGTGCTGACTCAATTGGTTCCGTCGTATTATTAAATCGAATATTAATTGTAGTTGCACCATCAGTTGTACCAGCATTTAAATAGTTATACTGTTTACTTCCATCAACCTCTACTTCTTCTGCTTTTGAAACAACCTTTCCATTTTGATCCATTATATCATATAAATTCATCGTATAATAAATGCCACCATCATCTTCTATAACTTTCTTTACATGCCATGTTGAACTATACAAATAACCTTGTGAATCATAGAATTCCATTGTATACGACACATATTGATCTTTTACTGCCGAAACTAAAAACGCATCATCTTTTTGATTTAAATTTCCAGTCATATGTGTTTGCGTTGTCTTTTCTGGCGGAGCGGAAGATTTATCTCCTCCCATTACTTTCAGTGCAGTAACTCTGCTCTTTATAATATCTCCATCGTCATTGACCTGCCAGCCCATTACTGTCATCCCAGAACCATTTACCAGATTTCCTGCTTCGTCTACATTAAAGTTTCCTGCTTTTGTAAAATAGTTGCTCTGTCCATCGCTTACAATAAAGAATTCGTCTCCGTTTATCATTACATCGAATGGATTATCCGTTGCCTGCATACCACCCTGTTTGCTTACATTGGTAGCGATTGTTCCTAAAGCAGAACCGATACCGATCTGCTTTGCATTGGTTCCGCCTTTTCCGGTTTCTGCATTTGGACCGCTTGCTGCCTGCACAGTCTGATAAAATACATCTGTAAATGTTACATTCTGGGTTTTATAGCCCACTGTATTAACATTGGCGATATTATTACCGATTACATCCATTTTGCTCTGGTGGGTTCTTAAGCCTGCTACACCAGAAAACATTGATCTCATCATAGTGAGTGACCTCCTTTTTTGCTGCCTGTTCTGTTTCTTCCATCATTCCGAAACAATCTGCTTCCTTCTCTAAGGTCCAGCTAAATTATGACAGCTCCATCTATATTCGTTATTACGGTATCGTTGCTTTCCTCTCGGTTCATAGCGGTAACTACAATATTATTCTTAATATTTACAATAAATGCATAGTCATCTACCATTACCAAAGATTCTTTAATTCCTTTTGCCTTCGCCTTCTCCGTTCCGTCGTAAAGACGCTGCATCTGATTCTCCGACAGACTGATGTTTCTCTCTGCCAGCCGGCTGTCTGCATGTTTTGAAAATTTTAATTCGGCTGTTTTCGGTTCTGTGCCCTCTTGTTTGCTTTTTAAAATTTCCTCAAAGGAAAGAGTTCCTTCCCTGTTGCTTTCCTTTTTTGCAGTTTTGGGATTCAGATACTGTTCTGAAAGTTGCTGTATCGTAGAGAAGTTTTGTTGATTGATTTTCATATTCAAACTCATTCCCTATCTCTCCCTGTTCGATTCGGTCTGTTCTGCTGATGCATGATTTTAATTTCCAGGTTCTGTCTTATCTCCAGGAGTATCGGTACCTTCTGTCTTATCCTCTTCGGTACTGCCTGAACCATTATTTGAGGAAGTATTTTGCTCTATCTTTTGGCACAGATCACTTAATTCCTTCATTGCATCTGCACTGCTGCCGGATTTATCCAAAATCTGCTGCAGTAATTTTACAATATCATCTGTTGTCGCTTTTCCTCCAACTCCAGATTCTGACAAGGTTTTGATATAGTCATTGGAAACTACCGAATCTAACTGGTCATAGGAATAGATCTTTTTATCCATACTGATATAAGCCTTTCCTCCTGACAAGGTAATATAGTCTACCATTCCTGCCTTTAAACTTGGATTTCCGGTTCCTCCTGCTTTTGCTGCATTTTCATCTACAATCACATACTGCCCTACCAGTTGAAATGCCTGCGAATTCTCCATGGTCTGTCCCATATTCTGCATAGCTTCCAATGCGGAAAACTGTGCCATCTGTGCAATCCACTCGGTATCCGAACTTGGATTCAACGGATCTTGATACTGCATCTGTGTTACCAACAGTGTTAAAAATGCATCTTTTCCTAATTCAGTTGTTCCGATTTTCTTTTCAGTTGTATTGTCTTTCGATGCTCCATTGACCCAATTCCCATTTCCATCCAAATCGGCCCATTTAAAATCTTCTACTTTTGACATTTCTTTTCCTCCTTTCTGCTTTCTTATGGTTATGCACTGTAATCAATGCGGTTTCCATTTGCCATCATAATTTCTCTTGCAATCTGTTCTGCCGAAGTCAATTCCTCTTCGTCCGCTTCCATCATATCAAACCGAAGTCTCTTTGGTTTTTCCTGTCCGGTTTCCTGATTATTATTCTTTGCCTGATCGTCTAAATTCTGATCAAAACTCCTTGCCCCTACCGAAACTTCTACCGCTTCTACCTTAACTCCTTGGTGCTCTAATGTCTCTTTTAATGTAGTAAGCTGTGCCTCTAATATCTCTTTGGCCTCTAGTGTCTCAGTCGCTATCTGAGCCGTTACCACACCGTTTTTCGCTGCTACCTGAAGATTAATCTTTCCTAGGTGTTCTGGATTTAACTGCATCTCAAACGAAGTTGTATCTGCTTTTACGGTTAAGCGAATCTCTTCTACCACCTGACGAACCACATCTCTTGCGTCAATCTCCGGTATTCTCTCATCTACTGCCTCTTCTAACTGAGAAAGGATCTGAGCGGAAAAATTCTGCGGCTCCCCGCTTAAGTTTTTCTCCTGCTTTCCGCTGCTCTTTTCTGTTACCTGTACGGTTTCCTTTTCTGCTGCCTGTGTCTCTGAGGCAAGCTCTACTGTTACCGTCTCCTTCTCTTTCTGGGTTCCTTCCTGCTGGGTCGCAGCCGGCTCCTGTCCTGCTATCACACTGTTTTCTGTCTCTGCTGTATGAACACTTGCTTCTTTCAATACACTCAGTACCTGATTGAGATCCATTCCAGCTTTCTCTAATTCCTCCGAAACCTCTGCAAACTTATCCTGTACCGTTTTTATTAACTCTGTCACCTCCGGGTGGAATAATAACTCCATCCGATCCTCTGTTCCCAAAAGTTCGGCAGCAAGCTTGGTCAGCATCTCTGGATCGCTTAGATCCTCTTCCGTCAGTCCCAGTTTCTCCATTGCAGCGGTAAATTCCTCCTCCGTTACACCGAATACATCCATAAACTGCTGCTTCACTTCTGCTATCACAGTCTGAAGTACTGCCATTACATCTTCTGTCGGCATCTCTTCGGTCTCAGCCTGCACCAAATCCTTTTTCGGAGACTGATTCATCCGTTCCAATGCCCCGTCTACTTCCTTTGCTTTACCGGTAGGACTGCTCTGTCTCTCTGCCTCCGTCCTCTGTGCCGTTTTCTCTGTGCTTCTTGGAACCAGATCACTCTGTCCCGAAGCTCTGGTAGCAGCCTGCATGGTCTTTCCAAAATCCGATTTTTCATTTCGAAACCGTTCAAATGTATTGACCGGACGAAAGTCTAAATCCCCAATCAGATTTTCTGTCTTTTTTACCATCCGTCTTTCCTCCTTTCATGATAATCCACAAACAAACCGCTTACTATCGGCTTATTTACAGTTCTATGATGATGTCTTATCCATCATGCATAGCAATACTAATATATTTTAAGGTGCTAATAATTGTGTCAATTTTGCAGCAAATACTGCATCATTAGACGCTATTGCACTTAAAATAGCACTTCTGGTATCTGCGTTCAGACTTCGCAGTGTCTTCACTACCGTGTCCAAATCCCCAGACATTTCAACAAAGATTGCCGCAGCCCGTACTGCATCCATCTCTTCAAACGTTTGTACATACTCCTCGTCCAGCTTTAACTGTTCGAAGCGTTCTATTACCAGATTATAAATCCGCTCTGCGGTCTCAGGGTCCATATTCTCATACCACTCCCGAAAACTCTGCATCATCTCTGTATTATTCCCCAGCACCACTTCCTGATAGTACCGATCTTTCTCCTCCTGAAAGGCCTGCTGGTTCTGTTCAAACTGCTGCAGCCGCTCCACAGCCGCCTGCAGTTCACTAATCTGCGTCTCCTGTCCGACATTTTCTTCCTGATAACCCTGAATTTGAAGTTCCAATTCTTTTATGTAATCTAGTGCCTCGGAAAGATTTTGATATGGAAGATTTTCTTCCGTTACCAATTCTTCATCCGAAGGGCCAGGCAGAATTAGATTGATAATTGGCACATCCTTAAAAATCGGACGCATCACCTTGGAACCAAAGCCGTTTACATCCAGCTTTACCATAACACAAAATATAGCTAACCATACCAAAATCGTCAATATTGCGAAAATGATGGTAATTAATTTATTATCGGATTTCTCTTCCGATTCTACTACATCTCTCCCTTTTTTTTGGTTCTTTGGTTTTTTCGGCATGGCTTCTCCCCTTCTCTACTCCATAAAATTTATTACTGATTATTAAAACGGAAACTTACGATTTCATCAATTTCTTTCATCTCTTCCGCTGACATTTCTTTTTTATAACGGTCAAATGCATTATCACGTAATTTTTCCTGTGTTTTTCTCTCTATCATAAGACCTGACAGCTTTTCCCTTGCTACCTCTACTTCATGATTCGCCATAGCAACCACACGCTTCTGCTTTCGGATCTGATCCTCCATAAAGCGAATCCCCGCTTTGGTAATTGCAATCTCTCTAAAATCCAGCTTATCAAGCATCCTATTTTTCAATTCCAGCTCATATCCCGTCTTTTGAAGCTGCATCTGTGCCTCTTTTTCTACTTCTTCCTGATGCTTTGCTACAGCAAGTGCAAACTCACTCTTTGCCTGATCTTCTAAGCGGTATTTTATATTTAAAATACTTTGCATACTATATCGAAATTTTTTCATCTTTTTCTTTTCGATTACTCCTCAAAAATAGATTTTAACTGCATCAGTACTTCATCAAAGGTATATTTTGCATTGACATCCTGCATTAAAAATTCATTTACTGCATCAATTTTTTCTATTGCATAATCAATATTTTTATTGGAGCCTGCTTTATAGGCACCGATATTAATCAAATCCTCTGCATCACTATAAGTTGCCATTACATTTTTTAGTCTGCCGGCAAGCTTCTTATGTTCGGAAGAAGCAACCTGGCTCATTACTCTTGAAATACTCTGCATTACATCAATCGCCGGATAATGGTTCTTATGGGCAAGCCCCCTTGACAACATAATATGTCCGTCTAAAATACTTCGTGCTGTATCGGTAATCGGTTCGTTAAAATCGTCACCGTCTACCAATACCGTATACAATCCGGTAATCGATCCCGTAGCAGAATTCCCAGCACGCTCCAAAAGCTTTGGCATCTCGCTGTAAACACTAGGGGGATACCCACGGGAAACCGGCGGCTCTCCTGAAGCAAGTCCTATCTCTCTTTGTGCCATAGAAAAACGGGTTAAAGAGTCCATCATAAGCAATACATCTCTGCCCTGATCCCGAAAATACTCCGCCATAGCGGTAGCAGTCTTTGCCGCTTTCTTACGAATTAAAGCCGGCTTATCCGAAGTAGCAACAATTACAATACTTCGCTTCATGCCCTCCGTGCCTAAATCTCGTTCAATAAACTCCCGCACTTCACGCCCCCGCTCTCCAATCAGAGCAATAATGTTGATATCCGCTTTTGTATTTCGGGCAAACATTCCAAGCAGGGTACTCTTTCCCACTCCGCTTCCGGCAAAAATCCCAATTCTTTGTCCTTTTCCAACCGTAATCAGTCCGTCTACTGCCTTTACTCCTAACGGAAGCACCTCCGAGATAATCTCTCTTGCCATCGGATCGGGCGGATCGGCTTCTACAGAATAAAACTCAGAAGCCGCAATCACTTCCCCATCTAATTTATTTCCAAGTCCATCTAAGACCTGTCCTAGCATCTCATCTCCTACTGGTACCCGGAGTGGCTCTCCGGTATTCTCTACAATCGCTCCCGGTCCGATTCCTTCTACATTTCCATAAGGCATCAGCAGCACTTTTCGATCCTGAAACCCGACTACCTCCGCATGAACCTGCTGATTCGGATTTTCATAAGAAGTAATCACACAGAGATCATTTAAACTGGCATCTGGTCCTAACGACTCAATTGTAAGTCCAACTAATTTTACCACTCTTCCTAATTTTTTGATATAGCTTTTTTCTCCCAATTTTCGATACTTCTCTAAATCCACCTGCAACTTGTTCACCGCCTTACTCTATTTCTGCCCTAAACAGCAGAGAGAACCCGAATATCTCGAATCAAATTTTCTAACTGCACATCTAAACTACAGTTAAATACCCCGCCGTCCGTTTCAATCAGACACTCATTCCGAACCAAAGAGACATCTTTTACAATATCAATCCCGCTGCTTGACGGAATCCTCTCGCAGAGCATCTCTTTATGTTCCGCTACAAAAGGATAGTCCTCTTTCGACACCCGAATCAAAAACTGTCTGCTGCTCTCAATCTGAGTCAATGCCCGATCGATTAAATGGAGCATCATCTCCCGCTTTTCTTCTCCCAAAACATAAGTAACCTTTTGAAATACCTCCAAAATCGTATCCACTAACTGCGGCTCTAACTGTTGTAACTTTCTCTCATAGTCACACTCTAGCTCTGTTTTTTCCTGCATTAACGCTGCTTTTATCTGATCGATCTCCATCTGTCCCTGTGTCATTCCATTCTGATAGCCTTCTGCTTTTCCCTGTTCAAATGCCTGCTGCTTTAACTGTGCTCCCTCTACTTTTGCCTTTTCTAAAAGCTGTGATGCCTCCTGCCTTGCCTGCTCTATCTGCTCTCTTGCATACTGAAGAAGCTGTGCTGCCTCCTCACGTGCCTTCTCTATCTCCTCTTCTGGATTGACTAATTCCTCTACTACTTCTGCATTTAATCCGGCGATAAACTCTCCGTTTCCGCCTTCGCTTTCCTGCAGGGAAATCCGAATCGCTTTTAACTTTTCCTGTATTAACTCATTATAATCGATAACTCTTTTCTCTTCTTTGCCTTTTATAAAGCCGGCTTTCAATAAATTAGACAATCAGTTCGTCACCTCCGTCACCACGGGCGATTACAATTTCTCCAGCATCCTCTAACTTCCGAATGACATTTACAATCTTTTGCTGTGCTTCTTCTACATCCTTCATACGAACCGGACCCATAAAGTCCATATCCTCCTGAATCATCGTAGCAAGCCGCTTCGACAAGTTATTAAAGATGACATTCCGTACTTCTTCATTGGCACTCTTTAATGCAATACCCAAATCGGCATTATCGACATCACGCAGCACCCGCTGAATGGTTCTGTCGTCCAAAGAGAGAATATCTTCGAATACAAACATCTTTTTCCGAATTTCGTCTGCTAATTCCGGCTCTTCGAGTTCCAAACTTTCCATAATATGTTTCTCTGTTCCTCGGTCTACCGTATTTAAAATATCTACGATAGCATTGACACCGCCGACCACGGTGTAATCCTGATTGACCAAAGATGCTAACTTTCTTTCCAGCACACGCTCTACCTCCTTGATTACATCCGGCGAAGTACGATCCATCATTGCAATTCGCTTTGCTACATCAGCCTGCTTCTCCAAAGGAAGTGCCGCTACAATCTGTGCCGCCTGTCCTGCCGGCAGATAAGATAGGATTAATGCAATTGTCTGCGGATGTTCATCCTGGATAAAGTTCAAAAGCTGGCTTGCCTCTGTCTTACGGATAAATTCAAACGGACGTACCTGCAAAGAGGAAGTCAATTTGCTGATTACCATCATCGCCTTCTCTGAACCCAATGCCTTTTCCAACAGATCCTTTGCATAGTTAATACCACCTTCAGCAATATACTGCTGTGCCAAACAGACTTCGTAAAATTCATTGATTACATCCTCTTTTATCTTTGGCGAAACGCTTCTGGTATTGGCAATTTCCAGTGTAAGCTGTTCAATCTCATCTTCTTTTAAATGCTTAAATATCGTTGCCGATTTTTCCGGTCCTAAGGAAATTAACAAAATCGCTGCCTTCTGGACACCACTTAAACTCTCATTATCTTTATCTGCCATAATCTATTCCCTCAATTCCTGTTCCTTAATCCCATCCGCTGTCTAACCAGTTACGCAAAAGCAGTGCAACGGCTTCTGGATTTTCATCCACAAATTTTTCAATTGCACGCCTTGCTTCTGACTTATCCTGAAGATCGATATCTTCAAGCGGCGGTTCGCTCGTTGCCGACAATAAATCTTCCACTGATAATTCTGGCTCGGTCTCCACCACTTCTTCTTTTCTGGTACTTCTCCAAACCACAAAGGCAAGCAGCAGTACAATCAATAAAAATACAATAAGCTGCAGATAGTCACCAATCTCAAATGTCTCTTCCTCAGTACGTGCATAGAACGGCTCCATATAGGCAATAATCGTAATCCGATCCTCAGCAATTCCGGTTGCATTCGATACCATAGTATAGAGATCCGGACTGACATTTATTACTTCTGGATCCATATGATGTGCTTGATATTCTTCATATGTGGTCTCTTCTAATAGTCCTAAAATCCGAAGTGTTTCTTCATCATAAATCCGATATCTTCGAAGTGCAATAGAAATACTGGAATTCTCCAGATTTACAACTCCGCTTGCCCCTTTAATCTCTTCAATCGATTCGTCAATCAGGTAACCAATCTGCTCCGTTAAAGAAGAACTGGTTCTACCCGAAGTGTCATACTCATATGTAGTCACATCATCAGAATCGTTGCTTGCCGTTCCTGGTACTCCGCCAGCAGCGTTTTGATTCTCTGTCTCCTGATGATAATAATCCTTAATATATCCCGTCTTTCTGTCCTCTGGAAGAGAATACCGGATATTCGTTGTCGTACTCTGACTAAAATCTACACTTAAATTTGCAGTTGTTTTAATCGTATCTGTAATTCCCAATGAAAGGAACAATTCTGAAACCTTTCCTTCCAGCGTTTTTTCTAACTGCTCTTTTGCAGAAAGCTGGCTGGAGATTAATGCACTCTGTGCATCTCCGTCTGTCCCACCGGCAAATACTACATTGAGATTCGAATCTAAAATAATAATATGATCCGTTGTCTCATTGCCAAGCATATAAGCAACTGACTTTGCTAAAGACTCCCCTGCTCCTAACGGCAAATCTTCTGTCAGCGTAATCATAACATCTGCCGTTGTCTCTTCATTCTGACTCAATACCGTATAAGAAGTCTCAGGAACAAAGATTTCACAGGAAGCACTGCTGATATAGGAAATACTTTCTAACATTGCCGCAATTCGGCTTTCCTTATAAACCTTCTCCTGAAGCTTTCTCTTCGACTCCGTAGCCGGAATCATTCCTTCATTTCCAAACAAATCTTCATAAGAATAGCCCGATTTTGGAATATTATTCTGTGCAAGCAACAAAGTTGCATTCGATAAATCCTTTTCTGCTATGGAAAAAGTCAATGTATCATCCGACATCTTATATTTAGTATAGCCATTCTCATCTAACAGATTTTTTACAGCTGCCGCATCAGAGACAGTTTCTAACTTAATTAACTGTACAAAGGTTGTTCTAGTTAAAGTCCATGCCAAGAGACACAACGCAAGCACTACTACAGCTGCCACACTGATAATCATCTGCTTCTGCTTTTTTTCAAATTTGTTCCAATATTCTTTTATTCTATCCAATAGTTCTTTTAGTTTATCAGGCATTGTTTCTTCTCCCTTATAGCAGCATAATCAGCCGTTTTGCAAAGCAACCCGGCTTACGATTATACTTGAATATTCATAATTTCTTTATAGGCCTCTAAGACCTTATTCTTAACTGCCACGGTATACTGAACAGCCATCTCCGATTTTGTCAATGCTGTCATCAGATCATTTGCATTATCCGCATACCCCAATGCCATCTTTAACTCTTCCGCTTCCGCTGCACTTGCCAAATCATTGGTATCCTTTAACATACCCAGTGCAGACTGAAAAATCGCATCAAATGAAGTATCGCTCTTTTTTGTACTTTTTTCTAAAACCTGTGTTAAATATTCTGATCCTATCTGGTCTATGGACTGAACTGTTGTCGTCATCTCTTTCCCTTCCTCGGTTTCTTAACCATTTCACAAATTCATTAGCAGTTATCCCCTAAATTGTCAAGTACCAATCTCTAATGCTTTTAACGCCATAGCTTTCGTTGCATTAAATGCCGTAATATTTGCTTCATATGCACGTGATGCATCAATTAAATCCGTCATTTCCGTAACAGGATTCACATTTGGATAGCTGACATATCCGTTCTCATCAGCATCTGGATGAGAAGGCTCATACACCACATTCATCGGTGTCTCTGTATCCTCTATAATAGAAGTCACCTTTACTCCGCTGCCAATATAATTATGATTTAACTTTAACTGTGCTGTTAAGGCAGCCTGAAAAGATGTCGTACCATCCTTCTCCTGAAAAATCACATTCTTTCTTACATACGGTGAACCATCCTCTGTTCGGGTGGTCTTAACATTTGCTATATTCTCTGACAAAATATCCATACGAAGTCTTTGTGCTGTCATACCGGTTGCACTAATATTTAATGCCTGAAACATCGCCATGGCAATCTTCCTCCTTTTCTACTGTCTTCTCTATATTTGCATCCGGACCTCCCTGTCCCTTTTCTTTTACTGCCCTATTATGACATCGCTGTCTTTAAACGATTAAATTCACTGTTTAATGCCCGTACCAATGCCTGATACTTAATCTGATTAGAAGCCAATTCCGCCTGTTCTGCGGCTTCATCCACATTATTTCCATCCAGCCGATAATAATAATTAGACAAATCCGTATACGTTTCATAGGCAAGATGATCTAAATTTACATTAGATACCCGCTTATCTACAGAACCCAACTTTTGCAGTTCCTTTTCTAAACTGCTCTCAAAACGAACTTCCTGCCGTTTAAAACCTGGGGTAGTTGCATTTGCCAGATTATTATTCAATACAGTATTTCTTACCCAACTAGCATCAATGGCTTTATCCAATATATTGATATAACTGTATATTCCTGAATTTAACATACGCTCCTCCTCTTATTCTGTTTTATTTCGAATACTATTTCCTATACCCTGTATTCTTACTCGTTCTCAGATCACTCTATATAACCCTATTATAATTTAAGTTTTCAAATCCTACAAGTAAAATTTCTGTATTTTTCTTTAATTGGTACTTATGATATAGCTTTGCCCTTTCTCTCCGGTTTGCTATTTCTTTATATTATCGTGTTTTTTCAATTTTTTCAACCAAAAAATACAAAAAACAAACCACACAATAAAACAGAAGGCATTTTTCAGCCTTCTGCGACCGATTTCTTCTATTTCCAATTATTTGTTATTATTTCCAATTATTTCTATTTATTCCTATTGTTTCAATTTTTTTAATTCTTCAAATACTACATCATTCAATACTTTAATATAAGTCCCCTTCATCCCGGAAGAACGAGATTCAATCACACCAGCACTTTCAAATTTCCGAAGGGCATTTACAATTACTGAACGAGTAATGCCCACTCGATCGGCAATCTTACTGGCTACTAAAATTCCCTCATTTCCTTCTAATTCCTCAAAAATATGTGTAATTGCCTCTAATTCCGAAAAAGATAATGTACTGATTGCCGATTTTACGATCTGCACTTTTCTTGTCTCTTCTGCACTTTCCTCATTCACAGATCGCATCATCTCCAATCCAACTACCGTTGTTCCATATTCACTTAAAATAATATCATCAATTTCATACTGTTCATCCGATTTATAAATAAACAGTGTTCCTAGCCGCTCTCCTGCAATATCAATCGGCGTGATAATTGCCTGATATTTTCTTACATTTTCTTCTGTAAAACCAAGGGTAGCCAGATTTACATTCTCCTTTGTTGACAACACACTTAGCAGACGCTCATTTAACATCGCATCGATATGTCCGCCCACTACATCATCTATTAACTCGGTAATCTCATCTACACCTGGTGCATTGCTGATTCCCAATACTTTTCCCTTCTTGCTGATAACCAAGATATTGGAATTCAAAATCTCACTCAGTACTTCACAAATATCATTAAAGACTACCTTATGAGAATTATTATTATGAAGCAGTTTATTGATTTTACGTGTCTTATCTAATAATTGTACGCTCATCTGTCTCCTCCTTACTGAATGATGCAAATACTAATAATCTCCATTTCTTAAATATTATCACACATTCAATATAGAAACAAGAGTTATTTGTTATTTTTACAAAATGTCTTGTATTTTTTGTTTATTGTGACTATTTCTCCTCTTCTGTTTTATTTACACTATATCCACATTGCTCATTATGACAGGCGAGTTTATGTCCCTTCTCTAACAGTACATCCTGACAGACTGGGCACCTTTTTGTTGTCGGCTTCTGCCAAGACATAAAATCACACTCTGGATTTGCTTCACATCCATAATATCTTCTGCCCTTTTTCGTCTTTTTTAAAATAATCTCTTTTCCGCACTTTGGACAAGGCACCCCAATCTTTTCCAAATAAGGTTTGGTATTCCGGCAGTCTGGAAATCCCGGACAGGCTAAAAACTTTCCATGAGGACCATATTTAATCACCATGTTCTTTCCGCACAGTTCACAAACTTCCTCCGTCACCTCATCTTCGATTACAATCTTTTCCAATTCTTTTTCTGCATTTTTTACTGCCACATCCAGATCCGGGTAAAAATTGCTGATCACCGTTTTCCAGTCAATACTTCCCTCCCCCACTTTATCCAAAAGCGATTCTAAATTTGCCGTAAAACTGACATCTACAATTGCTGGAAATGCTGTAACCATAATTTTATTTACCGCTTCCCCAAGCTCTGTCACATAGAGATTCTTGTTCTCTTTTGCTACATAGCGTCTAGCAAGAATGGTTGTAATTGTGGGGGCATACGTACTTGGACGTCCAATCCCCTGCTCCTCTAATGCCTTTACCAATGCCGCTTCTGTAAAGTGAGGCGGCGGCTGTGTAAAATGCTGTTTTGATTCTAGATTTTCCAAAGTAAGCTGACTATCCTTAGAAAGCCCGCTTATCGTTGTCTCATCCTCAGCCTTTTCTTCCTCATCTAGATAAACCGACAAAAATCCGTCAAATTGAAGCTTGGAAGCAGAAGCACTAAAACGATACTCCCCTGCCGAAAGTTTTACCGAAAGTGTCTGATATTTTGCACTTGCCATTCGGCTTGCTACAAACCGTTTCCAGATCAACTGATACAGCCGAAACTGATCCCGGGACAGTGCATCCTTAATCTTAACTGGTGTCAGTTCCACATCTGTTGGTCGAATCGCTTCATGTGCATCCTGAATCTTCTGTGTCTTTTTCTTTGCTGCCTCTGACCGCATCCGATAATTTTCTCCATATGTCTTTTCAATATACTCACACACCAAACGTTCTGCTTCTTCTGCTACTCTGGTAGAATCTGTACGAAGATACGTAATAATCCCAATCGTTCCTTTCCCCGGAATATCCACGCCCTCATAGAGCTGCTGTGCAAGCCGCATCGTCTTCTGAGTAGAAAAATTCAGCAATTTAGACGCCTCCTGCTGAAGTGTACTGGTGATAAAAGGCAGCGGTGCCTTTTTAACCCGTTCCCCCTCTTTCATCTCCTCTACAGAAAAAACGGCATCTTTTACTGCACGTTCTATTCTTTCTGCCTCTTCTTTGGTATGAATCTCCTTTTTTCCCTTTTTATCCCCATAAAATTTTGCCGTCAGTGCCTTCTTTTCTCCCTTCATCCGAAGCTTTGCATCCATTGTCCAATATTCCTCTGGAATAAATGCGTTGATCTCTTCCTCTCTGTCACAGATCATACGAAGTGCTACCGATTGCACCCGTCCTGCACTCAGTCCTCTCTTTACCTTTTCCCAAAGAAGCGGGCTAATCGAATAACCCACCATTCGATCCAACATTCTGCGTGCCTGCTGTGCATCCACCAAATCCATATCAATTTCTCTTGCCTCTTTTAAAGATGCCTTTACCGCATTTTTCGTAATCTCGTTAAAGGTAATTCTGCTTGCCTTCTTCATATCCAGCTTTAATGCCTGAGACAGATGCCAAGAGATCGCTTCCCCCTCCCGATCAGGATCCGTTGCCAGATATACATGATCTGCTTTTTTTACTTCTCTTCGCAGTTTTGCTAAAATATCGCCTTTACCTCGAATTGTAATATACTTTGGTTCATAATCATGCTGTACATCAATCCCAAGCTGGCTCTTTGGCAAATCTCTTACATGCCCCTGTGAAGCCAACACCTCATAACTACTTCCTAAAAATTTTTTAATCGTTTTTTCCTTTGCAGGTGATTCTACAATTACTAAATTCTTTGCCATTTCATTACCCCTTTAACTATTTCTATTCTATATTAAGCTTTCCCGTTATATCGGTTATTCTTTCTTTACATAATATCCCTTCATTGGCTCTTCAACTAAATTTTTTAACTGCAGATTTAGCAAAACCTCTGCTAATTTTGAAAAAGACCACTTCGTATCTTCCATCAGAGTTTGAATATTTTTAGGTTCGAAACCTAAATCACTATACAACAATTTTTCTTGTTCCGCAAGTTCTATCTCCGATTTTGTTACTTTTGTTCCATTTTTTATATGAAAACTTTCCAAAATAGATTCAAAATCCGATAAAATTCCTGCTCCCTGTGCAATTAATCGATTACAGCCGCAACTAAGAGAATCTGTTATCCTTCCCGGAACAGCATAAACCTCTTTTCCCTGCTCTAAGGCAAAATCCACCGTAATAAAAGAACCGCTGCGTTCCCTTGCCTCCACTACAATTACCCAATCAGAAAGTCCGCTGATAATCCGATTCCGCATAGGAAAATTGCAGGCATAAGGCTGCACACTAGGTCCGAATTCACTGATCACTCCTCCCCTGTCTATCAGTTCCCTATAAAGCCTTTGATTCTCCCTTGGATAACAGATATCCACCCCACACCCTAAAATTCCATAACTTTCTCCTCCTCCTTCTAAACTTCCCCACTGTCCGGCTGCATCAATCCCCCTTGCCATTCCGCTTATAATATCAATCCCATTCCCTCCTAAAATCTTTCCGATTTCCTTCGCAATATGATATCCATACTCAGTACAGTTTCTAGCACCAACCACCGCTGCCCTTTTCTTTTTTTCATCCGGCAGTTTTCCCAAAGAATATAATAAAATCGGCTTGTCCGGCAATAAAAGCAAAGCCTTTGGATAGTTCGGATCTCGATATCTGGTCAAACAAACCCCTTTTTTTACTGCCTGTTCTAACTTTCTTTTCCAGTTATCCTCCGTTTTACTTTTCTGTATTCCGGCTAACTGCCGTTCACTAAGAGAAACTACTTTTCCAATCTCTTCTGCCTTCATTCGATAGATCTGTTCTGGTTCTTTATAATATTTCAGTAATTCCTGAAGCTTTCTGCTTCCCATACCATCTATATTACAAAGCCAGAACCAGTATTCCAATTCTGCTGTAATATTCTGCATCCTTTTCCCCTTTTTCTAAAATAAATTTTCTTTTCTATTCCC